>JBDNDK010000035.1:0-16949 GCA_046719185.1 Armatimonadota bacterium | reverse complement strand
ATAAATGCACTTCCACCTTTGATGGATTCACACTGATTTTGAACCTAAAATCAAGATTAAAAGTGCTAAAACCTCATTTACACAATTTAATATAAACCCATATTTCTTTTTTGTCAACCATCTTGGATAAATTTTTTCAGAAAAAAAATGAGGTTTAGACACTGAATTCTGGCAACTTTTGCTCATTTTTTTCAGCAGATAATGGCATTTTGCAAGCGTTTTTGATTACATAAATGGCTATTAATTTAGGCTAGTGAAAAATCAAGCTAGGCTATAACCAATTCTTTTTAGACATGACACCCTATAAGTGAAAGTAAAATTTCCATTCTCAAAACTAACAACAATAGTTATATTCTCAAATAGATTTTCAAGGTTGAGGTAGCCATTTTTTAGCTCAGAAACATTAAAACCCAGTGATTTTATATTCTTTTTGAATTCAACAGAATTAAAAGACATCTCCAAACTCTATTAAGCATATAATAAGTTAGAAAAATGATACATTCTTCTATTCAATAAAGCAACAAATCAAAAGTTTTGAAATATAGACAACGGTTAAATTGATTTCACACAACCTCTGCATTAAAAATATTTTCATTATTTTTGCCAAAAAAGAGGAATTTTTGTGCTAAATGGGTAAGTAGTAAGTATCCGAATACAGTTGTGTGGTTGGGATAAAAAGGCTGCTCCTTGATGGTCAAAAGGACGATCAAAGCTCAGCACTCAATGAGGGATCGCGAGGTCCTTCTCCCATACCAAAGCCTGAGGAAGGCTCGGATGTGGGTCAAGCTTCTAGAGAAGTTCGGGGAAACTTCGATTCTCTATGCTTGGCTCGTTTTATTGTACAAGCTTTTTTATCATCTTTAGGACTACTTCAGTATGAACATTCTTGAATTTATTGTTGATGATGACAATAGCCATAGATTGGATGTGTATCTTTCCTCAAAAATTGATAACCTATCAAGATCTGCTGTTCAAAAACTCATAGACAGTGGCAATGTTTTAGTGAATAATAAGATACAAAAATGCGGATATAAAATTCAATTATCTGATGTAATAAAAGTAACTATTCCACCACCTCAGCCATCTGATATAGCTCCTCAGGATATACCCATTGATGTTGTATTTGAAGATGATTATATAATGGTGATAAATAAATCCAAAGGTATGACAGTTCACCCAGCACCGGGAAGCCCAGATCAAACCCTTGTGAATGCTGTGCTTGCTCATTCTGACAGCCTAAGCTCTGTTGGAGGAGTTGAAAGACCGGGAATTGTGCACAGATTGGATAAAGACACCTCTGGATTGATAGTTGTTGCAAAAACTGATAAATCCCATCAAAGTTTGCAAGAACAAATACAAAAAAGAGAAGTTGAAAGACTATACAAAGCATTAGTATGGGGAGCTGTGAAGTTCAAAAATGCAGTTGTTGATGCTCCTATTGGCAGGCACCCAGTAAACAGACAAAAAATGGCTGTAATAGAAGATATAGAAAAGCATAAAGCAAAAGAAGCAAAAACCTATCTCACTTTACTAACTAAATATGACCATTTCTCATTGCTTGAAGCAAAATTAGACACAGGCAGAACCCATCAGATAAGAGTTCACTGCTCTTTTATTGGGCACCCAGTAGTTGGAGATGCTACCTATGGTGGATTGAAAAAACCTATCCCTAATGATTACAGCAAAAAAGATCAAAGAGACTTTTCTATCTTGCTTGAAAATCTAAATGGTCAGGCTTTGCATGCATTTTCATTGTCATTTAATCATCCATACACAAATGAAAGAATGAGTTTTTCAGCTCCAATTCCAAAGGATATGCAAAATATGTTGGATTGGTTAGAAAAAAACCACAGAAAATAATATCAATCTTTAATAGTTGTATAAACAGTTATAGGCATTTTAATTTCCTGAGGAAACTCACTATCCACAACCACTTTCAAGAGCCATACCACAGATATTGCTGTTCCTTCAACAGATGGTTGTGCATCTGAAGGTACTTTCAAAGAAAATTTTGATTCTATCACATCAGCTCTTTTATCTTTGGGTTCAATATGAACAAATTCGGTGGTTGATGAGTTTAGATTTTGTTTAATATTGTCTCTTACCATTTCAAATAGATCAAGAGTTACACTAACGCTGTTACATTCAATATTCTCAGGGTTATGTATATAAACAGTTCCTTCTACCACACCACCTACTTCAGCTGAATATTTTGCCAATTCAACATTCACTTTCATTGGGTTTGGAAGAATATTACCCTTAGATTTTGGATAGCTAGCAGAAATTGGAATATGTTTTGGTGTTTTTGGTGTATGAATAATATTTGCAAATGTCTTTATGGAGATTTTTTTACCCATTATGAGATTTAGGTCAACATTCAAAGGATATTTAATTTCACCAGCCCAACCAGAATATGTTGCAGGAATGGAAGATGGAAGAGATATAAAGAAAGGATATATATGTTCACCAGGGCTGAGCACTTTTCCCATATCCCTTCTCAAAAACTCTTTCCAAAATTTAGATAAAGCTTCCATTGAAGACTTTGGCTTTGCACTCCCAGAGAGCAAAACATCTCTATGAAAAAATTTGATAGAAGATGCTTGAGGCAAAACCTTTTTATTCGGCTTCTCAAATCCATCTAAAGAAACAGATATAGATCTGATATTTACAGGTTTTTCTAATCTTATCATCACAACTCCACTAAGATGTTGTCCTGAGGCAAACAGACCTCTTCCCAAATGGAGTTCTAATGATTTCACTTTACCATTAGATTTAGTTATATTAAGCAAATTTTAGTTTCCTCTTTATTTGCTACTATCTTCTAAATGCAGATTGAGGCTGTTGCAATGGATAGCTCTTGTCAGATATTTGTCTACCAATAGCTGTATGAGGTGGATTAGCACCCGGATCATACTGCAGCCTTGGACTACTCCATACTAAAGCCATATTACTAGGTATATTTGGAGACATAGGATCATATTGGAATACTTCACCAGAGAAAACCATATCTCTGACTACATCTCTTCCTGAATATTCATTTGTTATTAACCAATGACCATTTGTAAGCTCTCTTGCACTTGATGGTCTAAATGGAATAGGAGTTTTTCCGGGTACAATCTGACCAGTATCCTTGTGTTCCATTTCTCTAAATAATGCTTGATAGCTTCTGCCTCCAACATTTCCATCAACTAAAGCATGAACAAGAGTTAATCCTCCAGGTGTAACTCTAGCTTTTCTAACACCAACATTATCCGTTACTAATATATATCTTTCCCAACCTCCACCAATATTCTTATCAATCACCTGAAAATCTTTTGGACCAATAAATGGATCATTTCCTATTCTATCAGCAGCTGCTATTATATCACCAGAACCAGCTGCATGATAATTCCATTTATTATTTTCAAATTTTCTGTATCCAAGTGCAACAACTGCACCACCAAAACCTTTTCTATTCACATCTTCAGGTTGAGCTACAACTTCCTGTGTGTCTGTTCTATAATTTGTTATAGATGTCCATATCTGATTTTCACCAGTATTAGGATCAACAACAAGCTGAAGTGAGCTGAAAATGTATCTTGCATTCACCCATTCTGTTCTAGTTACCCAGTTAAGATCTGGTAATATAAATCCAGTTTCAGAATCTCTTTCTTTATTTAAGAGCTGATTATCTTTAATCCTATAAACCAAATCAAGCACTCTGTAGTTTCCACTATCAGCAATAATGCAATGATAAACAATGGTGCCATCAGGTTCAACTTCTTGGAACATAATTGCATCTTTAGGTGAAGTAAGCTTTAATGGCTGACCCGGTCTCAACAATCTCTTTGGATCTGAAAATCTATCATAAAGCCATCTTATATAAATAGGTCTATTGTTAGCATCTACACCCAATCCATCAACACCAACATTTCCGCCTTTATTGACTCTAGCAATTTGATGTGAACCTGTATTAACAATAAGAATTTCTCCATTGCTTGCATATCTAGCTTTAGATGGCCTATTAACTGCAACAGTTCTTTCTCCGGGCCTTGCTTGCGGACTAGTTGGCACAGTTGCAGGAATTTTAATTGCATTCAAAGACCACACCACTTCTCCGCCACCATCAAGCTCAACAACTCTATTGATATCAGCCACAAGAGTATGGCTGTTTGTATATGCAATGAGGCTATTGTTTGTAGGAACAACCAACACTCCATTTGAACTTGCCATTGATACATTTGCACCTATTGGAAAATCACCGCTGCCTGTTTTATGAACCCATAATGGTTTTTGAGATGTTGGTCTGCCATTTGTCTCACCAGTTTCAGCATTAAGAGCATATATAGTGCCATTATCTGCAATTACATACAACACATCACCAACCACAATTGGAGAGTTGGATACAGTAGAATCTTCAATAATATAATACCAAAGCAGATTACCCCAGCCACTCAAATCAACAGAATCACTACCAATTGGCTTAGATCTTCCAGTGCTGCCCACAGATGTTTCTACATCTTGCTGCCAAGTGGTAAAATCTATTGGCACTTCTGCATTATCAAGGAATATCCAAACCGGCATAGATGATGATAATATCATATTCTGAGACTGATCTATTAGTCCACCTCTAAGCCTCACCAAATCAAAAATATTTCCGCTTATCACACCTCTTTCATAATCAATAAGCCTTGAATCAACATCAACAGCTTCAGTTGTTGCAGGTCTGCCAGATGAATTAGCTAATAAATTTGGCTGCCAAATTTTAACATTCATATTTTTTCCGGATGTTGAGTTAACAAGCTTTTTGGGTCTTTTAGATGAACCGACACTTTCAGTTATTTTAATAGTAAAATCAGGTTTTGCCTTTAGACACAATATAGCTCCCTGAGGCGGTATATTTCCATAAATATCAGGGTTTTTGTCTTTATTACTTACAGCAACAAACACTTTATCTTGATACACTGCAGGGGTTGTTCTAGCCTCAGGCTGCAGCATTTCACTGTAGTATTTAGGACCTTGTGGATTATTAGGATTTTGCGGTCTTTGATATCTAATAAGAGGAGGAAGATAGTTTATGCTTGATGTGCCTCTAATAGCAGATCCTCCATGCAGTAAAAAGTGCCAAGCCATATTTTGTGATGTACCATCATTATATATACCATAAACAGATGGAGGTGCTGGAAAACCATCAACATTATCTGTCCTGTATCCTGTGAAATACATCATATTATCTGGTCCCAAAGCAGGCTTTGCACCAATATAAGTAGCTGCAGGATCAGATGCATTAAAAGACATAGGCTCTATTGCCTGTTTCACTCTCACTGGTAAAGGTCTAACTATATTTTTCTCACCAGCATAATCAAGAGTATATTCTGCAAAAACAATATCATTTTGATTGATAGGTCTATCTGTTTCAATAACAACAAATCCATATCCCTGTGTTCCTTGAAGCCTTTTATTCCATTGAACATTTATCACTGATATAGGATCAGCTGATTTAATCCAAATTCTAGGCTCTGGATATGCAGAGACATTTCCCTCTTTATATGTAAGTATTAATTCAGTGAAATTTTGATTTTGCCTTGTAACTCTTAGTCTATCATTACTTATAAATATAGGAGCTGAATATATATGATCATTTCTCACATGTCCTGCAATAGGGTCAGAAGAAACACCCCAAGTAACCAATCCTGCAACAGCTCCACCAGATTGAAGTTGAACAAACCCAAACACAGGTCCACTTTTTAAGGTTGGTCTATTTGCACCACCAGACTGAACCTGAGTAGGACAAACCCATTCATGAGCAGGAGCATCATCATCATCTTTTCCCTGACTTTTTTTCCAATAATGCAATGTAGGATTATATGCATATAATCTTCCATCATTTCCTGTCACCATTATCCAACCATTTACATATAATGGAGGATATGGATCAAGCGGTGCAGCCATACCATCAGCATCTTTAATTGATTTTATATTAACTGCATCTATAATCTCAGCAGGAGTATCACCAGATGGGAAAGCCTCAATCATAAATATTTTACCATTTGAAGAGAGCAACAACACAGCTTCCACCGTCAAAGCAGGATCTCTTGGGTGAACTACAGAGGCAATCACAGGTGAGGAAAGAGTTCCTGCATCCACAGGTGCTTCCCAAATCCAAATTATGTCTTGTCCACCATTCCCAAAACCAGCATTACCCTGCAAACCGTCATCAGGATTTCCATCTCCATCAAGGTCATCTGGCGGATAAATATCACATGCAACAACTCTAGATCCAATACTATAAAAAACAACATTCTTATATATTGCAACTCCTGATTCTGTAACAGTACTCACATTTGCAGGAGATAATGACCAGCTTTTTAATAGCCTACTACTTCCGGCAGTATCTATAGTAGAACCAGAGTTTCTCATATCTTTTCTTGGATGCATCCACACAGAAGCAAGAGTCATCACATTATATGCAAACTTCAGTGAATTAATGTTAACAGGATAAAAGCATGATTTTCCCACAAAACTTGATGTTGCAACCACCATTCCACTGCCATAAGCATTTGATGCTATAGCAGGTTTATCAGTCATTAAACTTCTAACTGAAACCACTGGAAGCAATAAATCAAAAGCATTTGGAGCATTGCCTCCAAATCCTACTCCACCCGGCTCAAACCCGGGCTCACAATACACTCTCCCAGCAAAAGCACCCAAAGCTGCTATTTCTGGATCAGTGAGAGTGTATGGTGCTGATAATAATGGATGATTTCTATTTACAGGAAATTGAAATCCGCTAGACCCAGTTCTAAATTTAAAATTGCTGATAAAGAAAGGATTATTATTATCAAACTGAAGGGGATTAGTTTCACTTGTGTTATCTATCCATAACACACCTCCAGCATCCACAAATCTTCTTAATTTTTCTCTTTCTGCATCACTAAGGGCAACAGTGCCATGTGCAGGAAAGTATAAAACATGCATTCTGGATAAATCTGAAACAGCTGCTAAATCAACAAACCAATATCTTGGATCCCATTTATCATGGCTTGTGATTCCGGCAGTAGTAGTGAGTTTTGACAATGGATTTTGAAAACTCCAACCTGCTGGTTTCATATCATTTCTAATATCTAAAAGAAAGAATAAATCACCAACTCCACCCATAGGATTAAGAAAACCATCTTCACTAAAACCAGATGCTAGAGTTGAAGATTGATTACCTCTGCCACCATCAAGATAGACAATACCACAATTGATAATTTTCCTCTGTCCAGTGAAGAAATATGCGGCTGAAAAAGCATTATTTGAAGAAAAAACAAATATTAAAGCAATAAATGCTAATAAAAATCTAATTTGGTGTTTCATAATAAACCTCTCATATTAAAGAGAAAAAAGCAAATATTTCTAATTATTGAGCCTTGAAAAGCTCTTTTAGTTTCGGGAACAAGTTCCCGAAACACCGCAATCAAGTTCAATATGACTATTTTACATCCCCCTAGCCTTCGGCTCACCCCCTTCAAAGGGGGAATTAAGATTCTTCATTCATCATAGAAAAAGTTATTAGTCTTATACATCTAAAATAATTATCTAGTTTCATAACATCATCAAAGCAATATTCCCCCTTTGAAGGGGGCTCTTGAACAAAGTGAAAGAGGGGGATGTTTTTCTCTATCACTTAATATTTAAACTAGCATATATCTAATAATGTTCCATAATGCTAGAATTTGACATCCATAACACATAACCTCTAGATAGGGTCTCCAATATAAACCAAACTTGTGCACACTGGCAATCTTGGTGTGAATGGTAATGGCCTACCATAGCTATCTCTTCTAATAGGATCAGCATTGTTATCCAAATCAGCTAATGGCCAACCTGCATGGTCATCATACAATAGAGTGATACCTTCACCCGGATGTGCAGTCTGAATGTTGCTTGAACCATATCTACTAGGAATATTACTCCATTTTCTCATCCATTCACTCAAATCACCAATTGGAGCAGTGGTATTCTCAGCAACAGCACCATCTATAATAATTCTAACATCCAATGGTTCTCCATGGAATGGAAACTCAGGGTTGGCATATCTTGCATTACCTGCACCTCTTGTATCACCAACATTTGGATTAAACCAATTGCCTGGAATTACAAAAAATGATCCTTCTTGAGCATATATCACTGCTTCTATTCTGATGTCAGCTGGCTGAATTGCAAATCCACCCATTTGATAGTTATTTCTTGTTATAGTTGTCTGATCTAATGCAATCTGCAAAATATTTGGCATTCCAACCTGTTCATTCAAATATGCATTCACAGCAGGCACCAACGGGAACACATCTCCCACAAATGTGCTATCAATACCACCTAACCCAAAATTAGGATCACCCACACCAAATACATAATCAGGCAAATTAGGAACAATTTTTGCTCCACCACCGGGAGTTCTGTTTAATTCAATAATTCCCCATCTATCAAGCATATCACTAGGATTGAGCCAAGCATTTATATAGCTAGCTCCATACTGACCAGCATGCCTTAACACCATTGAACGCTCAGAAGGCTCATTTCCTGTTTCAGACTCAAATGGACCAAATGAGAACAAAAATCTTAAGTTGGTTTGTGGATTTTGAGAAACAACCACATGAAATGGAGGCTCACCACTACCTGTATCAGACCCTATATCATCTGCACTAATGCTGTTTATAGGTGCAAAAAATTGAGTTGTATTAACTATCACATTTCTTCTAGCTAAAAGTGCAATGCTTCCAAGACTATCAGCTCCTCTATAAGGATCATCATCAGGAATTTGCATTTGAGGATCTCTATACTTAAGCAAATTCCCATCAATATATATATTTTCATTAGAGACAACAGTAAGCTGCATTCCAGGAGGTAGCATTCCTCTAATTCTAATATTCCCCTCAGCAAATATCACACCATTTCCTTGAATTCTCTTTCCTCCAGGAGGACCACCCAATCTTTCTGTTATCAATCTACCTCTCACAGGATCAGGATATGGCATTGTTATAGTTTGCCCCCAATCTCTTCTTTCATTTCCAGAATAGTCAACCCACAATGCTCTGTTTCTTCTGGAAGCCATATCAGTCCTAGTAATAGTAATATCAGGCTCTCCATCTCCATCAGTATCAAATGGATTAAGAGTAATCACCACTCCAGGAGGCACATAATATGGACCAACCCAATTATTAGAAATTTTATTATTTGGCTTCATTATATCTTCTCTTAAAGTATATCCACCAAATAAAGTTTCACTATCAGCCTGTTTGTCATTTCTATTAGAAATATAAATACCCTGTCCCCATCCATAGGCACCAAGATTTATATTTCCATCAATTCTCTCTCCAGAATTAAGAGTAAGCACTCTATATCTTGTAGTTGTGCCTGTTGTATCTCTCTGGTCAACCAATGGAGGTTCAATTCTTCTAATTCTTCTATGTGGATCTGCAGTCTCATCACTGCTATCCATATAAAAACCTAATCCTGTATTAAAGTTTGGATCATCACTATCTAATCCCAAAAATCCACTTGTCTGTGCATTTCCGGGAAATAGTGTTCTAACTTCAACATTCACTTTGTTTGCAGGGTTATTCATATCTGCATCACTTTTTATTTTTCCTGCAACTTCTACTCTATCTACAGGTATAGTAACTCCAGTGGCATTTCCTGATTCATCATAGGCATACACACCTCTCAAAAATATTCTCACACTAACATCATTTTGATTAGATGAATAATTTCCATACCACATCAAGTTGCCATTTACTCTAATAGGTCCTGCTCTGAATCCATATCTACTGGGAGCAGCAGGGTCATTATTGTATCCCCTGCCATAATTTACAACATAATCCGGAGCACCAAGAGAAAAATATGTATTTTTCTTATCTTTGTTAGTCACAAATCTAAGATAATCAGTAATTCCAATAGGCTTATATGCAACAAGCTCTCTTCTAAGCAATGGGTTTCCATGAGGTCTCAAAGTTGTAGGATCTTCAGGATCAAGCTCTCCCCATCTGCCTATTGATTCTATTCTAATATACTTGCTTAATGGATCATATTTATCTGGCTCATAGGATACTTTCAAAAGAAATCTTCCACCACCATGATTAAATGTGGTAAATCCACCGGTAGGACCAGCATAACCTGTTCCTAATGCACTTCCTTCAGGCAATTCTACAGGCCAATATGCCCTAGTCCATTGAAAGTCAGGATTTCTATCTCTTTGAAATTGCCAGTCTTCATCAGGCAGAGGCACAGGCGGAGTAAGAGTTCTTGTTACAGGATCCCATTTAGCAGGTGTTTGAACAGAAATATTATCAGGCACTGGTCTCCAATCTGCACCTTCTTCACTAGAAGTAAGCATTTCATCTGCAAATCTAATACCAGCCTCAGCAATCTGTGCAACACTATCAGTGGTTGAGTATCTCTGAGACCTAAATAGGTTTCTTCCAACCAGAGCAATAAACACCATTGCAATCACCATAAGTATCAGCATAACTAATACAGTGATAACAAGTGTTTGTCCACTATTTGATTTATAATTAAATCTTTTGCTAATTTTATTCATATATAAACCCATTACCTGAGCATATTTCTTACATTAACAGTGTTGTTTAGTTCCACAGTATGAAGTCTATAGCTAGTATCACCTATAATTCTTGAGCCAAATTTTGTCTCATCTACTACTCTCATACCAAGCCTTATTTCAATCATTGATTTAGTTTTATAATCTGCTCTAACAACATCATTTTTTCCATTGAAATGAATCTTGTAATTAAATCTTAGTGGGGCAGTAGAAGGAATATCATCTCCATATCTTGAACTGAAATATACTATACCATTGAAGTAATCTATTGTGTATTCATTTAATCCTGCATAACCTAGATTCTGAGCTGACCTTTGATATTTCACAGGCATTCCAAAGTTTTGTCCTTTTATCATATTAGGACCTATCACAACTTCGCTGCCCGGCACAATTCTGGGACAATTTGGTGCAGTAGGCGGAACAGTAATTAAATCAACATATCTTCTTGCACTGCCTCTATCCGCTACAAACCCATCCAACCCATCATGCACCTGATAAAATCTATAATTTATAGCATCAATACCAGCTTCATCAATATAGTTTATAAGTCCTAAACTAGTATTTGAAAATGGAGGATTAAGAGCAAAATTAACTGTGCCAGAAATCACATCCACTGTAAATGCCATTTCTGGATTTAAGTTTATATCATTAGAGCCATTTAGATAATCTGTTATGTTGTAAGTCTGCACCTTAGACCAAGAGTTTCCATTTCTTTCCCATTTTATAATTCTAAAAATCAAGTTCCCATTATTATCAAATTCATGGTCTGAGGTGTATGCAGTGTCATATTGATCTCTAATCACAGTAACTTTATAACCCGGTATAAATGGTTCATCTGTTGGTTTATAACCCTGAGACCAATATCCATATTTAGCTCTATATGACATTGGCACATCACTAGGATATCCACTAGCACCATGCTGATAGTCCACACCAGCAAGATTATCAGTTACTACAGAAGTCAGCCTAAAACTAACAGAAGGCTGTATCTGTAAAACATCTTCATTACTGTCTAACACAACCTCAACTAGATCCTGATATTGTCCCATACCAACAGCATCTGCTTTTCTAGCCCAAACTTCATAAAATTCTTCTCCAGATGCCGGTGTTAATCCATCATAATCACCAGATTTATAAAAGAATTTAGGATCATCTAATATTGCAGCAAAAAGTTTTATCCTATCCTGTGCATTCATATTATCAGGAAAAATATCTTTATCATAAGGATCAAGCTCTATTCTATATAACACAACTTGATTTTCTTCATCAGGAACTGAAAGTCTTCCCCAAGAAGGTCTCCATCCAAATCTTGAGTCATTGGGATTATTATATCTAAGCCCTAAAAAATATCTTACAACTACTTGATCCTGCTGAATGGGAAGAATTGGTCTTTCCTGTATAAATTGATCATCAGTGCCTTCTGGGTGAGGTGGCAATGCAGATTTGCCTCTTTCATAATATTTTGGAGTTCCAGCACCAAGATCTTCCTGTGTATATAAAAGAGCTTTAGGCATTATAATATCAAGCTTAGCTGATGGCATTTCATAGTAAGTAATAGTTGTTCCATCTTGACTTCTCACAGGCAACAATATAGGATTTACTGAATTATCAAAAACACTCATAGCCTGTGCAATTTCTCTACTAATTTTCTCCATTGCAACTCTTGCAGAGTCCTGTGCATCAGCCATTGCCTGAGCTCTTCTTGTTAAAATAAATGACTGTGTAACAGGATACATCACCAAACCAATGAGTATCATTGATATGAGTAATACTACAAGAAGCTCAATTAGTGTAAAACCTTTTCTTTTATTTTGAAATCTAATAAATTTATTCATCATACTAAAAAATTATCTAAGAACATTTATTTCGGCAGCAAACTGGTATCCATATCAACATATCTCCAGTTCCTGCCATCTTTCCATAAAGCTCTAGCCTTAAATGATGTTCCTGTAACATTTACCCTTGTTAATTCTGCACCAGAAGGCATATTCAAGTCTATACAAGTTTCACCAGTTGTTCTATCACTATCTATTTTATGGTTTTCACCAACTTTCCTTCTCTCAATGCCATTTAGAATATAAGTGTAGTCAACAGTAACAGTTTTATCTAAATCACAATTGGCAAAAATAAGCCTATTTGTGTTTGGTTTAACTACATATGTCATATATGTGGGATCACCACCATATATCCTTGTATATCTGGAATATGCCTTATGACATTGAACAGACCAATCTCCATCTACCCTATAGAAAAATCTCAAATGTCTGCCTTGAAGCTCAACTGCACCTTTATCTCTTGCATCATAATCAATCAAATGAGCAACAACAGGCAAATTCACAATTCCTAATTGATAATCAATTAAATTCAAATCTGGATGAGATATACTGATAAGGTTACCATTTGAATCTTTTGCCACTACTCTAAGGCCTGTTGAAAGATCAATTATCATTATAGAATGAGGTTCAATAGGTCTTGTCAAAGAAATGTGTCTATTCCAAATTAACCCTTCAAAAGTTGCCGGTGTTTGTGGTTCATTAGGATCTACATTCCAAAAATCATCTCTATCATCTATATTAGATCCATCATTATATATCTCAGGTCTTCCAGCATTAAGCAAGAATCGAAGAGAAAGCTTTATAGGAATTGTATCACTTTGCACACCATTTCTATCAACATTTGGAGCTGGAATAGTTCTATCTTCTCTTAATATTCTAAGGTCTGATATTCTATAGTTTATTCTTGCTATAAGAGGACTAAGCCCTTCTGAAGTTGGTTCATATATACCATTGCCTAATGGATTGAATGCTACTGTTCCCAATATCTCATCAGCTAGTTTGAACTGATAAGGATCAATGTTGGACCAAACATCATTAAAGCCAATCTCAGTAAATCCTCTTGCACATCTGTCTGATTCAGGTTCAAATTCAATAAAAGTATAGTTATCAGGCAAGTTGAGAACTCTCAATCCCTCAACCCATCCAAAATTGTTTACATTACTTCCTTCAGGATATGAAATCACATGAGCAGGCACACTTATCAATTCTCTGCCATTTGGTCCATCAGCCCAATATGAATAGCTTAGAACATACTTCCGTTCATTTATTCCAACTTCCATAGGAAAAGCTACAGAAAAATGCTGACCACCGCTGCTGTTATAGTCTATTGCATAATCACCAGGTCTCAAGAATGGAGGAGGAGAATCAGAATCACCTGTTCTTCTTCTCATATCACCACTTTTCACAGAAAAATAGGTTTCATCAAGAGCCCCATTTGTATCTCTTTTTACTTCAATAGGACTAAATGCCAATGAATATCTGGCTCCATATGCAGTGCCATTACTTGTTTCAAAAAATGTAGCCACAGGAATAACAGTTGATTCTCCATGCACCATTCTATATGCAAGTGCATTACCTCTTATCACCTGTCCATCATATTCTGTATAAGATTGGAAAGTATTATCAAGCCCTATATTATTAGTGTTTGTACCACCGGGCAGAATCTCATTCCATACTGCACCAGTTGCATCATTTATAGGAAGAATACCATCAGGAAGGTTTGAAGTCATAGACTTCCATCTCTCAAGCTCTCTTTGAGCAAGTCTTGTGGCTACTGTTTGATTTTCAGAGCTTTTTAACACCTTAAAACCAGATGGGAACATTGTAACCACAGACATAATACCAACAATCAACACCACCATAACAATCAATATCTCAATAAGTGATGTTCCTTTTCTAGATTTTAGCATCATATCTATCACCATCTGGTATCTAAATAAACTTAAATATTCGTATCAAAAATTAAAAATAAATACAATATCATCTAATTAAAAGACTGAAGCCCCTATTTTATTGTTCCCTTTTGAGCTCTGCCCCTTACTATGTTTCATGTATTGAAAAAGAGGCTGTCTCAAAGCAAAATTTTGATATAATCATTAGCTACCATTTTGTCATTCTGAGTGCAAATAAGAATCTATTTTATATTTATTAAACTCTTCATTCTGTTCAGAGTGACACAAATTTGTTTTTGAGACAGCCTCTAATAATTTTGCAAACTAACTCTTCTTAGGTCTAACTCTCCATCTGCTTTCATTCACTTCTCTAGCAGGTATTTGATCTACATGTCCATCTACAAAAACAACTATTGATCTTCCTTTCAAATCTGAACCTTCATGATAAGAACACCAAGTAAGCACTGTATCTCCCGGAGGATTTCTCCAGAAAAGCTGTCTTTCATAATCTTGCTGTTGAATAGATGGACTATCATTAGTTCCAGGTGGATATGGAGGTAGGGTAGCAACTTGAGCCACATTCCCAGCCCATTTTCTAACATATCTAGGTTCAACATTATTTTGAAAAATATTAGCAGGACCAACATTCCCGTCCGGAGTAGTTGAAATAAGGAATGAATCATAACTATTATATGTATAAACAGCCACATCAATTCCTTCTAATTGATATACAGAAATATCTTGAGAATTTGTTGTTTTTGTCGCTGGACAATGGAAAATTTGTATGGTATTCACATACTCAGGGAAAAGTGATTCTTTACCAGCATAGCTTTTGGTATTTTCAAAAAGAAGAGGTGTCTGATCAGTTGCTTCAACCCATTTTTTTGCTGTTCCTCCAACCTCAACATAAGCCTGAGGTCCAAGAGTTAGAGGATATCTTCTATTATCCTGCTTGAACATTTGAGCACCCATAGCAATCTGCTTAAGGTTTGTCATACATTGATTTTGTTTTGCTCTTTCTCTCACCATACCCATCACTGGGAATATAATTGCAGCCAAAATGGCAATAATAGCTATAACAGTTAAAAGCTCTATCATAGAAAACCCATTTTTTTTACTAATCCAATTCACAATGCCCACCTCCAGAGGATAAGTTCAATCACTAAATATAAAAAAATACAAACAAACTATTAAATATCACATTCACACGGAAAATTATTATACCATTTAATTTTGATTTATTATACTTCTTTGATGATAATGCAAGTCAACATGTTCCATGATTATCAAATGCACCGCATAATAAAGCAAACTTTGAAGCAAAGTAATAAAAAAATGAATATTTTAGATATGTTTCTACTGGAAAAGTTGGAAAATATAAGTTATAATTTATAACACTGGTTACGGAGGGGTGCCAGAGCGGTTTATCGGAGCGGTCTTGAAAACCGTCGTGGTGATGAGCCACCGTGGGTTCGAATCCCACCCCCTCCGCCAGTCTTCAGTATATTCTCCATAATTCAAACATTCCAAATCTCGAAAAAATAATAATTGTAGTATAATATCAATTATTAAATGGACCCACAATAGGTGCTGAGATGCAAAATACTACAAAAAGAAATTTAGCAAAAATAGAAAAAGTTGAATTAAGAGAAATATGGAATCATGAAGCTTATGATTTCACTAAATGGCTTGCTAAAGAAGAAAATCTTGAACTTTTAGGCGATGAGATTGGAATTGATATAAGCCTTGAAGAAGTAGAGGCAAATGTTGGAAAATTCAATGTTGACATTCTAGCAAAAGAAGAAAACTCAGAAAGAAAAATTATAATTGAAAATCAACTTGAGACCACCAATCATGACCATCTAGGAAAAATAATAACTTATGCATCTGGATATGATGCAGAAATAATTATTTGGATAGTAAAAGATGCTAGAGAAGAACACAAAAAGGCAATTGAATGGCTCAATAATCATAGTGATGAGAAAACAAACTTCTTCCTTATAAAGATTGAATTATGGAGAATTGAAAACTCAAATCCAGCACCAAAATTTGAAATCTTAGAAAGTCCTAATGAATGGAAAAAAACTATAAAAGTTACACCACCAGGTGATGGTATCACTGAAACAAAACTTAAACAACTTGAATTTTGGACGGAATTCAAAAAGTATGTAGAGAACAAAAACAAGAAGATAAAATTACGAAAGCCACGACCTCAATATTGGTATGATATTGCAATTGGTAGGTCTGATGCTTTTATCACCTTATTAGCTAACTCAAGGGAAAATTTCGTTGTTTGTGGTTTATATATTGTAAACAATAAAAATCTTTTTGATTACCTAAATTCAAAAAAAATAGATATTGAATCTGAAATAGGATTTAGTCTAGAAACATCCTATGCAACAAAAGACTCAAAAATAATAACAAAAAAACAAATACCAGATATTTTTAATCCTAAGAATTATGAAGAAGCATTTGAATGGTTATATAAAAATGCACTACTCTTCAAAGATGTATTCAGTAAATATCTAAAAGAGTTCGATGAGGAAAGAAACACACCTTATGATCTCCACACACGTGGAGGTGAACCGTGATACCGTTGAGTTGTCTTGAATCATCCGAAATGATCTCCACACACGTGGAGGTGAA
>JBDNDK010000034.1:0-17198 GCA_046719185.1 Armatimonadota bacterium | reverse complement strand
GCTAAATATGGTGCAGTTCCAGATGGTGGTAATTTCACAGATAATTGAATAATATCAGTTGTTGTTCCTCTTTCACCAACACTAGGATTATTAACAGGAACAACTTCAATGACTTCTACCCATTTGCCATATGTCAGTAATTCGCCTGGAGAAAGCTCTATTCTTGTTATTTGCTTATAATCTGGAAGATCAGGTGCTTGTTTCCTTTGCTCTTCAACAGGTAATGCGAGAAAATCCATAGCCTTCTGATACACATCACCACTTTGAGCTAAAATTATAAGATTACTTAAAATTACTGCTCTATCAGGAATGTTTTTATTGCCCTCTGTTGCTGTACTTCCACCTCCCATCATTACTTGTGGAGTAGGTTGGACTAGTGCTGCTGCTTTATATGCAATTTTAGGCTTTGGAGCTGCAATGAAAATTACTGTTGTTGTGATAGCAACTACAGATAAAATTAACCATAATCTTGTTTTTATAACTCTTACAATTTGCCAAAAAGTCATAAACCTATTCCTTTTCCTTCCCTGGAGCAAAATCTTAAGCTATTTCAAATATTCCATATTAATAAGTTATTATGTATTACCTAATTGAAATTATACCATAGCATAAATATTTCACACCTAATTAGATAGATTACTGATATTGAAATATTTAATTATATAATAATATGATCGGTAAATTTATATTGAATACGATAGTATGAAAATTATTGTTCCAATAAGAAAAATGGCATGTGCACAAGTTATACACATGCCAGATTTTGATTTGATTATTATATTTTATATTACCTGTTAATTTTTCTTCTGATTAAACCAAATGCTGCAAGACCCATTGGAGCAAGAGCAAAAGCTGGTATTTCAGGAACTACATTATTTGTAGGTGACGGAACCGGTATAAAATACATATCTTGACCGTTCGTTGTTGCACTAAACCAACTATATTGACTAGCATATCCATTTATTAACTGTGAGTCATTATAAAAACCTTGGGCTAAATTGGCTATAGTTGTCCTATCACCACCATTAACGGTACTATTCAGCTTAAAATTACCTACTCCTAAATTGAATGTACTATCCATTAATGTTTCCCATACTGATATTTGAATGGCTGCAAGCTGATTCGCATTCCAACCACCTTCAGTTGTATCCCATCCATAGTTGTTGTTTGCAATATATACAGCTCTATCCCAAGCAGCTTGATTGATTGCTGCACTTGGTATGCCAGATGATAGTGTTGCATTCCAAGTTTGGTTGGGATAAATCCTTCCCATTGGATCAACACAAAGCATTCTTTGAACCCAAGTCTCATTTGTTACTGTGTTTTTTACACTTATCCAAACAGGTCCAATATAAACATTTGTCCATGCGTTATCTGGTGCTAGCCATATTTTACCAGTTATTGCAGGAAGTTTATATGCAGAATTGTTTAAGAGTTTCAGCTCATAGTTTTGAGCAAAAGCTGAGCTTATAGTCATTAAGAAAACAACTATAACAAGGATCACGATTCTTTTTGTAAGGGTCATATTCAAGTCCCTCCTTTCACTTTAATACTGATTCTTTTGATCAGCTTAATTTGCTGTTTGCAGTTATTTTTGGAACTACATTGCCCCTCTTTTTAGGAGAACAGCAGGCACAGTGGCTAAAATTATATATAAATCTAGTAATATACTTCTTTTTTCAATATACTGCATATCCATTTGGACTCTTTTTTGATATGAAGTTTCACTTCTACCATTTGTCTGCCAGAGTCCTGTGATACCAGGTGTTACTGTTTTGAATCTTTCTACAGCAGGACCATATATATCAATTTCATCTTCAGCAATTGGTCTTGGTCCAACAAATGTCATGTTTCCAAGAAATACATTGATTAATTGTGGAAGTTCATCAAGACTTGTTTTTCTCAATATTTTTCCGATTCTTGTTACTCTTGGATCTTTATCTAATTTACAATTTACATAATACTTATTTTTTAACTCTTCATTATTCATCAGATAATCTTCAGCATTTTCGATCATAGATCTAAACTTATACATATCAAAGAACTTACCGTTTTTTCCAATAACTCTTCTTTTATATAAAATTGTTCCTGGACTATCTATTCTTACCAATATTGCAATAGTGGCAAAAATTGGCATTGTAGCAAGTAAAAGAAAACCTGAGAGAAGAATATCGAATGCTCTTTTTGTTATAAAATATGCAGCACCAACACCTCTTTTGATGCTTGCTATTCTTCTTCGTCGCCTTTCTGCAGCAACAATTGCAGCAAGCCCCATAGGAGCAAGTATTAATGCAGATGCATCAGGAACAACCGTTGCTTCATGATTATTTGCCCATACAGCAGTTGCAGCAGTTGATGTTAGACATATTAAGAATATGATCAGAAACTTTCTTCTCACTTTCATCCCTCACATATAACCAATTTTTTATTTAGGCAGAATTGGCAATCATTAATAATATTTAAACAAATATCGTGCCATTTATACTGATACAATTATTAGTATATTATATTAATTAAAAAAATTATATAATAAAACAAGCAAAATTGATTAAAAAAAATATAAATAATAAATTATTAAGTGATATATTTATATTGATCAGAAATTAACAAGTCTATTTACAAGCTCTTTTCCTTATAAGAGCTTAAAAAAATTGTACCCCTTCAGTCAGAAAATATAAACTGCAATATTACCAGATTTATAAAAAAACAATTGTTACACAGGTTCAAAAACTGGTAATAATATTTGCATAATTTCAATTTGCAGATATTATTTGTGTAGATATTTCATTATGATATAATTATTTAAGTTTTCTTAAAAAGGATGGGTGTAAATGCTAAGAAATTTAGTTGTTAAAAGTAGAAGTTACAGAAAATACAAAGAAGATTATAAGATTAATGATAATATACTTGATGATTTGGTTGATATCACCAGATTTTGTCCTTCAGCAGGCAATTTACAAAGCTTGAAGTATTATGTTGCAAACACTCCTGAGACATGCAATAAAATTTTTGAAACATTATCTTGGGCAGGATATTATACAGATTGGAATGGACCTTCAGAGGGAGAAAGACCAACTGCTTATATCGTGATTTGCGGAGATACAAATATTTCAAAAAACTTTTTCTGTGATTATGGTATCACCGCTCAAACAATGCTTCTAGCTGCTGTTGAAAAGGGGCTAGGTGGATGCATATTTGGATCTATACAAAGGGAAAAACTGAGAGAAAATTTAAGCATTCCAAATCAATTAGAAATTCTAATAGTTGTGGCAATTGGAATGCCAGATGAAGAAGTTATATTAGAAGATATCAAAGAAGATGCCTGTATAAAATATTATAGAGATACAAATGGTGTGCATCATGTTCCAAAAAGAAAACTTGATGATATTAGAATCAAAATTTAAAACCTTCTTTAGTATATTATCTAAAAATAAAGAATTTGGTATAATATACAATCACTGAAATAATGACCTCTATGAGATTCTTATTTCCAATAAATAAAACAACTAAATAAAAATTCATAAAATTTAGAACTAAATAAAGGTGGATAGAATGCTTGAAAATCAAAAATCTACATGGCTTACAAAAGTAGGTCTTGCTGAAATGCTAAAAGGTGGAGTTATAATGGATGTTACAAATGCGGACCAAGCGAAGATTGCTGAAGATGCAGGTGCAGTTGCCGTTATGGCTCTAGAGAGAGTACCTTCAGATATCAGAAAATTTGGCGGTGTTGCCAGAATGGCTGATCCCAACAAGATCATTGAGATAATGGAGGCTGTATCAATTCCCGTTATGGCAAAAGCAAGAATAGGTCATTTTGCTGAAGCTCAAGTGCTTGAAGCATTGGGAGTTGATTATGTTGATGAAAGTGAAGTATTAACACCAGCTGATGAGCTTTATCATATCAATAAGCATGAATTTAAAGTTCCTTTTGTTTGTGGATGTAGAGATTTAGGTGAAGCTCTTAGAAGAATTGGTGAAGGTGCTGCAATGATTAGGACCAAAGGTGAAGCAGGATCGGGTAATATTGTTGAAGCTGTAAGGCACATGAGAAATGTGATGAGTCATATAAAAAAGATTCAAAATATGAGAAAAGATGAACTAATGGCAGAAGCTAAAAATCTTGGAGCACCTTATGATTTAGTTCTTCAAATTCATAAATCAGGGAAATTACCTGTTCCAAACTTTTCTGCTGGTGGAATAGCAACACCAGCTGATGCAAGCCTTATGATGCAGTTAGGTGCAGAAGCTGTTTTTGTTGGATCTGGAATATTCAAATCATCGGACCCTGCAAAAAGAGCAAAGGCAATAGTTGATGCTACAACTCATTACAATGATTCAAAAATGGTTGCTGAGCTTTCAAAAGGACTTGGTGATGCAATGGAAGGCATTGACATTAGACAATTAGAAGAAAAAGATATGCTTTCTACTAGAGGTTGGTAGTATATAATGTCTTTAAGTTCATCAAAAATTCAAGCAGGCTTATCAAAATTAAATCTCACTGGCAAACTCAAAATTGGTGTTTTAAGTCTTCAAGGTGATTATCAAAAACATTTTGATATACTATCAATGGTAGATAATGTAGACCCTTTTTTTGTTAGACTCCCAAGAGATTTAGAGGAATGTGATGGATTGATTATTCCTGGTGGAGAAAGCACAACCGTTGGTAAATTGATGGATAGATACGGTCTTGACATTGCCATCAAAAAAAAATGTAACCAAGGAATGACTTTATATGGAACTTGTACTGGAATGATTTTAATGGCAAAAGAGATTGAAGGAAGTTCACAGCATAGACTTTCTCTTTTAGATATATCTGTAAAAAGAAATGCTTTTGGTAGGCAAATAGATAGTTTTGAGACTGATATAAAAATACCTGAAATTAGTTCAGATTATATAAGAGCTGTATTTATTAGAGCACCAATTGTTACACAAGTTGGAGACAGAGTTGAAGTTCTTGCAAGGCTAGATAATGGCGGAATTATTATGGTAAGACAGGATAATTTGGTTGCATCTGCTTTTCATCCAGAGCTTACAGATAATACATCAATTCACAAGTGGTTTTGTAACTTAACTGCTCAATATAAATCTAACCAATTAGATATAGTTAAACAATAAAAAAGAGGTCTTGAAGACCTCTTTTTTATAATTTCCTATCTACCATTGTTATTTGTTGTGTTAGTTTTATAATTTTTTTGTCTGGATAATATCCTTTTCTTAAAGAAACATTTGGATATATTAATGTATCTTTGCCTATTAAACAACCTGGATTTGTAACTGTATTACATCCTGTTTGACTTCTATCACCAATCACAGCTCCAAATTTTTGAAGTTTTGTGTCATATTCTATACCGTTAATTGTTATTTTTATTGTTGGCCTTTTATGCGTAATTTTATCTTTTACACTTACAACTTGCACATTTGAAAGTTTAGTTCCCGCTCCAAGGTTTACTTCTCTGCCAAGAATTGAATCACCAACATAGGCAAAATGAGGGCATTGAGCTTTGTCAAGCATGATTGAGTTTTTTAGCTCTGATGTATGACCAATTATGCAATTATTGCCTATAATCACATCTCCTCTAATATATGCACCATGTCGTATTTGACAGTTTTTTCCAATTATTGCTGGACCTTGAATAAAAGCACCCGGCTCAACAACAGTGCCTTCTCCAATTACAATAGCATCACTATCATCAATGTATGCTCCTTTTAGCACAGTGCCAAATATCGTAGATTCTTCCTTTATGTTCATTATATACTCAAGTGCAAATCTGCCTGTTTTCATAAGGGCATCCCAGACAAATTCACAATCATCAAAAACAGCTTTGAATTCAAAATCTTCTAAGTCAAAAAAATCACTAGGTGTTAGCATAAATCGATATCCTTTCAGGAGAAAATTTTCTAAATTATTGCAGTTAATGAATGAATTATAATTCTGTATAGAATAACTGTCAAACTCAAATATCAATCATATAAAATTATGTGCAAGAAATACAATTACTTGAGAGAGAAACATATTATTATTCAAATAATCAAGCCTTATTGTTAAATTGAAGAAAAATCAATTGACAAAAAGCTTGAAATAAACTAAAATAACATAACTTGAAATTATGTTGATAATAAAATACTAGTTAAAATATCAACAACAATTATAAAACAATGCTCATTTGAACTAAAAATGCGGGAGTAGTTCAATGGTAGAGCGTCAGCTTCCCAAGCTGGATGTTGCGGGTTCGAGTCCCGTCTCCCGCTCCAAAACAGAGTCTTCATTCTGTTTGAAAAATAATTAGAATAGGGCGACGTAGCCAAGTGGTAAGGCAGCGGTCTGCAAAATCGCTATCACCAGTTCGATTCTGGTCGTCGCCTCCAAAATAATTAACCTCGACAATATTAAAAACTCAATGTTATCTAACTTAAGTAATATATTTATATAATTTTTTATTTGAATTCATTACTATCAATAGGAATTTATTTAATGTCATCATCTTTCAAGGTTGCAACTTTTAATGTAAATTCAGTAAGAAGCAGACTTCCAATATTGCTTCAATGGTTAACTGAAAATAACTGCGATGTACTATGTCTTCAAGAAACAAAAGTAACAAATGATATGTTCCCAGAAACATCTTTTAATGAAATTGGCTATAATTGTGTATTTCATGGGCAGAAATCTTATAATGGAGTGGCTATAATAACAAAAAATAATATAACAAATATATCAAAATTCGTTGGAGATATAGATGAATTTAATTCAGAAGCCAGGTTTATAAAAGCTGAAATAAAAAACATAACTTTTATTAACACATATATACCTCAAGGAACTGATATCACATCTCCAAAATTTATTTATAAACTTAATTGGATAAAAAACCTAAAAGCATATTTTATGGATAATTTTAATCCAGAAGACAATATTATATGGTTAGGAGATTTTAATATAGCTCCAGAATCTTATGATGTATATGATCATGAAAGACTATGGGGGACTGTTTGCCATCATCCTGATGAGAGAGATGCATTATATGAAATAAAAGATTGGGGATTTATTGATATATTAAGAAAACACCATCCAAATACATCTGATATATATACATTTTGGGATTATAGAGTTCCAAATGCTCTAAAAAGAAGAATAGGATGGAGAATAGATCATATCTGGGCAACAAGACCTATTGCTGATAAAAGTGTTAATTGTTGGGTTGACATAAAACCCAGACAAATGGAAAAGCCATCAGATCACACAGTTCTGATGGCTGAGTTTAATTTATAATAAATACTAAAAATTACAATAATATTTCAAGAATTGATTTTATGATTTGATTTTTAATCAAAAGCCCAATTAAGTAATTTTTTATTTTGCCATAAGTTCAAGTGCTTGTTTTGCGATTTCTTGAATTGTGGTGGCTGGAAGTATAACTAAAAGATAGTCATAATCATCACCGCTTCCAGCTTTCATTTCTTTCCAAGTTGATATTCCTAATAACTTACCATCAAGAGCAAAAACAGGTGCACTAGGTTCAATATTGCTTGCAATATACATTTTTCTTGGTTTTAATATCACAGAATTAATGTGATCTATAGCAGAAGAATAGGAATAATTTCCTACTTTACCCATTCTGCTAATTCCAAGAATTGGATCAAGTATTTCCAAATCTGTATAATTTGATAAATCAATAAAAGGAAATTCTTTTTCAGATTTACTTTTTGGTGCTATAAATGCTATGTCCAAATCAGTATCATTTAATACCATATCTGCTTGAATTTCGTTTCCATCATTCAATCTTAATTTAATATCTTTAACAGTCTGAGAGCTGGAAAAATCTGGATCATCTGCCATAAATGAATATGTGGATGAGTCACTAATCAAGTCTGAGTATGCTGTTATCACTAGCCCCGACTTATCTATTATTGTTCCTACTGATTGTGAAACAGATTCTCCCTTCTCTGATGATCCCTGATAAGATACAGTTTCTTCAACAACAACTGTTATATTAACAACTGCTTTTTCATTGTCAGTTATTATCTTTCTAAGTGCAGGTAAATCATAATCAGCACAAGATGCAATTTGTGCAAAGGTAAATAAAAAAGCTATATATAAGAAGCAAAATTTAATAATTTTCATTTGTTTCTCCTGTTTATTTTTTATCAATATGTTCTGATGATTTAATTATATTTTCAGCAGGCATTATCACTGGCATATCAGAATCAAAAAAAGATGTAGAATCAGACTCGCTTGGTGCGGATTTTGTTAAAACAAGACCAATAACTTTACCATCATTAGAAAATACAGGACCTCCAATATTTTCCCATATACTAGTTAAGCTTGCTGAATATAATTTCCTTGGTTTTTCAATTATAGCTTGTATTTTCATAGTATTTACAGCAATTGAATGTGATGCAACAATTCCCATTCTATTTAATACAATTACAGTATCCATAATGTCTGCAGTTGTGTTGTTATTCAAATCAATATATGGAAATGTCTTATCTGATGATGCTTTTGGAAGCAAAAACATCAAATCTAGATCTTTGTCATTAAGTTTTACATCATAATCAATTTCAGTTCCATCAGCTAGTCTGACTTTAATATCTTTGAATTCTGATGATTGTGTAAAACTTGTTTCAAAATCAAACATCCTTGATGAAAATCCTTCTGATGGATTAAGAGAACCAATAGATGTTGCCAATAAACCATTAGGGTTTATAATGATTCCAGTTGCTGATTGTTTTGACTCTCTTTTTGTGGTTTCACCCTCATATGAAGTTGTAATTTCGATTACTGCTTTAATGCTTACTACAGCATCTCCATAATTTTTCACAATGTTTTTAGCCTGAGCAGATATATCAATATCAGCACAAGCACACATAGATATTAAAAAAATAATGTAAGTAGTCATAAATAAAAACTTTTTCATAATTGTATCCTATTTAATATCATTCCAATCTGGTTGAATTTCAATAAATTTTGTGTGAATAGACCTTTGAATTTTGAACAATACTACTTCTGTTTTATTTTCCTCAATTTCAGATAAATGTTTTTTGAAATCATCAAGATTTTTAATTTTGTTTCCATTTAGCTCAAGCACAACATCTTGACTTCTTAACCCTGCAAGAGCCGACCAGCTGCCTTCTGCTACAGATTCAATATAAACCCCATTTTCATCAGATTTTATTGACCCATCTGCAACATCTTGAAAAGATATATCTCTTGCTATCAAGTCAAAACTTTTATTCTCATATTTTGGATAATCTCTAGTAGGCATAGGTGAAGTTTCAAGCTTCACATTTATTTTCTGCTCTTCACCATTTCTTATTACCAACAATTCAACCTCAGTTCCTGAATCATATTGCCTGATAAGATTTGACAACACTTCCTCATCACCAATTTGACTTGCAGGAATTGGGTTTCCATCAAGGGCAACTATTAAATCACCCACATTTATTCCTGCTTTTTCAGCAGAATGATTTTTATATACTTGTGTCACTCTCACACCAGTTTTCCCTGCAACTTTTAAAGATTCTGCTAAATCTTTTGTAAGCACTTGAGTGTCAATTGGAAGCCATGCCTTTCTTAATCCAACTCCGGATTTTGCAGGCTCTACATATCCAATTTTCACAACAGTTGCAAATAATTTATTTCCTCTTTTATATTCAACAACTACTGGAAACTGTTCTTTTTTGTCTTTGATTATTTCATTCGTGATTTCCTTTATACTGATTATATCTTTTATATCACTATTGTTTACTTTTACAATCACATCATTGTTTCTAAGAGAAGGTTTTGCAGTGCCAGCTGGACCGCTTGGCAAAACACCCTTAACAATTACACCATCTTGAGAATCTAATTGCATTTCTTTTTGCATAAAATAAGTAATATTAGATGCGGTTATACCCCAATTTTTAATTTCATCCTGTTTGTCAACAGCTTTTGCTCTCTCTTGAGTTTTTATTTTCGTTGTAATTTCATTTCCACCTCTGTTTATGACAAATTCAATTTCTTCTCCAATTGGTAGTTCAGCTATTAATTGATTGAATAATGGTATTTCTTCTTTAAAATTTGCTTTTACAGGAACATTGTTTACTTTAAGAATTATATCTCCAGGTTTTACATCAGCTTTTTCTGCAGGAGAATCAGTCATTATGCTCCCAACTAATACACCTTCTTTAATATTAGATGATTTTAATAGTGGCTGAGCATTTATTCCTACCCAGCTTCTTAATACTTTTCCATTGTTAATTAATTGCTCTGATATATATTTAGCTAAATTACTTGGTATTGCACCAGATAACCCCATACTAATTTCATTGATGCCTACAATTTCGCCATTGCTATTAACAAGTGGTCCACCTGAGTTGCCGCCTCTAATCAATGCATCATGACCAATCCATCTAACAATGCTGCCAACATCTTCTCCCTCTAATAGCAAACTTGATCCAAAAAAATCAGGCATTATCATTTCATTGTTACTGACAATTCCCATTGTTACAGACTGAGATAAGGCATATGGAGAACCCATAGCGAATATTCTTTCACCTACTGATAATTTTGATGAATCCCCCCATTTTGCAAAAGAATATGGCTTATATGCATCAGAAAGCTTTATGACAGCAATATCAGACATAGGATCAGTACCAATGAGCTTTGCATCTACTTCCTTTTTGTTTGCTAGCGTGCATACCAACCTTAATGCATCAGCTGCAACATGGTGATTTGTTACAACATATCCATCTTCTGAAATTATCACACCACTTCCAAAAGATTCACTTCTCATTTCTCTGCCTTGTGAATAATCAACTGATACAACATGTATTCTCACAAGTGCTGGTTTTACGGAATTAATTGCATTTGATATATCCTGTGACATATCACTACAAAATGCTATGTTTACAATTAAAAATAATAAAAGAAAAACAATGATACTTTTTTTAGACTGCATTTTTATGTCACATTCCTTTTATAATCTATATGTTTCTACTTACATTTTCTTTGTTTGATAACCTTCATAATAATTTTGAATTTGCAAAATATTTAAAAGTTCTGCATACTAGATTAATTGATAAATATATATAAGATGGAGTTTGTAATGCCAAATAAAAATTTGCATGTAATTTCACATACACACTGGGATAGAGAATGGTATCTAACTTTTCAAAGATTCAGAATGAAGCTTGTTGATCTGATAGACAAGCTTTTAGATCTTTTGGAAAAGGACCCAGATTTCAAGTATTTCAATTTTGATGCACAGACTATTGTTCTGCAAGACTATCTTGAAATAAGACCGCAAAAAAAAGAGATTTTGAAAAAGCTGATATCTGAGGGCAGAATATTAGTTGGTCCATGGTATCAATTGAATGATGAAAATTTGGTTAGTGGTGAATCTACTATTAGAAGTCTTTTAATTGGTCATGAGATATCAAAAGAATTTGGAATTACAATGAAAGTAGGTTATTTGCCTGATCAATTTGGACATATATCACAAATGCCTCAAATATTGAATGGCTTTGATATTGACAATGCAATTTTTGGTAGAGGTTATGAAATAAAGAATGACAGAAAATTAGAATTTTACTGGAAATCGCCTGATGGATCAAAAGTTTTATCATCATTTATGGCATTTTGGTATAACAATGCTCAGAGATTTCCAAGTGACACAGATGAATCAGTGAATTACACACAAAGATTGGTTGAAATGATGTCTCCATTATCACTAACTAATGAATTGTTGTTAATGAACGGTGTTGATCATTTGGAAGCTCAATATGATTTGTCTGATATCATAAAAAGAACAAATAAAAAGCTTAAAGGCAGTAAACTTATTCATTCTTCACTTCCAAATTACATAGATGCTATAAGAAAGAAAGTCAAGGAATCAAATATTAAGCTTGATACAGCTATTGGTGAGCTAAGAGAAGATAATCATGCAAATATCCTTGCAGGTACATTATCATCAAGAATTTATTTAAAACAGACAAATGAAAAATGCCAGACAATTCTTGAAAAGTATGCAGAACCATTTGCAATGTTTGCTGATACTCTAGGTGATTCCTATGATTTAGATTATTTTAACTATATATGGAAATTGCTTATGCAGAATCATCCGCATGACAGCATTTGTGGATGCAGTATTGATCAAGTTCACAAAGAAATGATGCCTAGATTTGATCAAGTTGAACAAGTCGGAAAAGATTTAACAGAGAGAGCACTAAAAACAATTTGTGATAATATCAAAACAGATTCAGACTCATTAGTTGTATTTAATCCATTAAATTGGCAGAGAACTGATAGAATACACACATTTATAGATTTTCCATTATGTGATCCTGTTAGGTTAAATCCTGTTGAAGACCCTGCAAGAGATGTTGCTGCCATAAAAATATTGGATACTGATGGAAATGAAGTGCCATATTATCAAATAAAAAGAAGCAAACTAATTAAGCAGCATCTTAGACCAGATGAGCTTCCATTTGTATATATTGCAAGAAGATTTGAGATTGAATTTGTTGCAGAAGACATACCATCTTGTGGTTATAAAACATACAAGATTGAAAAAGTTCCAATGAAGCCGAATTATGATGAATATTCATTAGTTACTGAGTCTTATGGAAGCAATGCAATTGGAAATGATAATTTATCAATTGAATTAAACTTAAACGGTATAACTATTCAGAAATTTTCAGAAAATGAAGATGAAGTTGATTACTTTGCATTCAACATCAATTCATTTGAAGACATGGGTGATTTTGGTGATGAATACAGACATATGACACCTGATAATAACTCTACAATTATAAATAGAGTATCACCAGATAATGTAACCATTATTGACAGAAGCCCAATATCTGCAACTATGAAAATTGATACAGTATTAAGAGTGCCTGAAAAAGCAGATGAAGTAGAATTAAAGAGAAGTGATAATTTAGTGGACTGTCCTATTACCACATATTTAACTATCACAAAAGGTGTTGATAGAGTAGACATAAAGACTATAATAAATAACAATGCAAAAGACCACAGAATCAGAGTATTATTTCCTACTGGTATTAAGTGCAATTCATCTTTTGCTGAGAGTCAGTTCGATGTAATAGAAAGACCAATATGTACACCAAAAGAATGGATAAATGCTGCTCAGACATATCCACAACAAAGATGGGTAGATATTTGTGATGAAATGAAAGGTTTATGTGTGATAAACAAAGGTCTTCCTGAGTATGAGCTTTTGCCTGATTCAGACAGAACATTAGCTTTAACACTTCTAAGATGTGTTGGTATGATCAGTGGTGGAATAGCAGGTGGAGCCGATATACCCGGAGCTGATCTAACACCAGAAGCACAATGTATTGGTGAACATACTTTTGAATATTCATTATACCCTCATAATGGAGATTGGAAAAAAGCTGCTGTATGGCAAAATGCTCATCAGCACAATATTCCACTATTAGTTATGCAGACAACTGAACATGATGGATGTTTGCCATTAGAACAAAGCTTTGTAACCATAAGCCATAAAGAAATTATTGTGTCTGCTATAAAGAAATCTCAAGACAACAGTATGGCTGTGCTTAGAGTATTTAATATAACTGATGACAATCAAAAAGATGTAAAAATATACTTCAAGAGTGCTAAAAAGGCATTTCTTCTTAATTTGAATGAAGAAAAACAAAAAGACATTAAATGTAAAGATGAGACCATTAAAATAGACATTCCTGCAAAGAAAATTATGACATTTGGCTTTGAAATATAAAAATTAAAATATAAATTACATTTTATTACTGGCTGGATATCAAAAATCCAGCCTCTTTTTTTTGTTGAAACATTTATGTATTAATTTGGAAACTTTCTGCAGATAAAATGAATTTATAGAATGAAATATTGCATTGCTTGGAGGTAAAAACTATGGCAGTTATAGACCTTAACACTGTGGGAAAGTATCTAGAAATATCTGATGAGGCAAAACTACTTTTAGAAAGAAGTCATCAAGAAATCTATACATCTGTTAATATAAAATGGGATGGCAAGATTATTGAAGCGGATACTTATATTGTTATGCATAGTTATGTAAGAGGACCAGCAAAAGGTGGGATAAGGATGTCTCCAAATGTTACTATGGAAGAAACTAGAAGACTTGCTGAACTAATGACATACAAATGTGCACTTGCAAAAATTCCATTTGGCGGTGGAAAATCTGGTATATGCATTGATCCAAATACTCTTTCAAATGATGCAAGAAGAATGTTGATATCTGAATATGTGCATAATTTTGATCCACTCTTGAGGAGTCAGGCTTATATTCCTGCTCCAGATTTGGGAACATCAGCAGCTGATATGGCAACTATATACGGCTGCACACACATTCCAGAAACTGTAACAGGAAAACCTCCAAGAATTGGTGGGCTTCCGGGCAGAAAAGAAGCTACTGGTTATGGTGTTGCATGGGCAACAAGGCTTGCTGCCAGATCTGAATTAAATAAAGCATTGAAGGATATTAGGATTGCAGTTCAGGGATTTGGGAATGTTGGAAGATGGACTGCATATTTTCTTAATGATTGGGGAGCTAAGGTTGTTGCTGTTTCTGATATTGATAGAGCAATTTATTCTGAAGATGGCTTACCAATAGGAGATATGATGGAGCTTTCAACACTTAATGAAACATCATACAAAAATATATCTCAGGAAGATTTGTTGTGTTTAGATGTGGACGTTGTTATTCCTGCAGCTGTTGAAAATGATATAACAGAAAAAATTGCACAAAGAATGCAGTGTAAATTAGTAGTCGAAGCTGCTAATGACCCAACTGTTCCGAATGCAAACGAAATTCTTCTATCAAGAAATATACCAATAATTCCAGACATATTGGCAAATGCCGGCGGTGTAGTTGCATCATATATGGAATGGAGACAAGCAAAATCTGGAAGTCTTACAGAAAAAACTGATACATATAAAGTGATAGAAAAACAAATATCGTCAGCTTATGATGAGATGCTTAAAACAATTCATGATATAAATATTACACATAGACTTGCTGCACAAGTTTTAGCTGTGTCTGAAGTAGTAGAAACAATGAAGGATAGAGGCTGGATATAAAATTTATGGCAGGATTAAAACAAGTATCCTGCCATAGAAATAATTCTGATCAATCTATATTTTGGAACAAAAAACATATTTTGCTATGTCAATTTATTAGTTTTTAGCCATAATTATATTGATATTTCAAAAGCTCCAAAATTAAAAGATGACAGAAGAACAAATAATATATCAAGAAATAAAAGATGATCTAATACTGGCTGCTTCAAATTATGGTGGTGATATATTTACCCATATCATCATTCCTGCAATGTTTGATATCATCGGAACTGTTGAAAACAAAGATATTTTGGACATTCAATGTGGTGCTGGTTTTATGTCAAGAAAGCTATCAAGTATGGGAGCTAGAGTTACTGCAATTGATAGTTCTCAAAGATATATTGAAATAGCAAGTGAACTTAATATTAGAGAAAATGAAAGAATACATTATGCAGTTGCAGATACTACTGATTTATCTTTATTAGGAGAAACATTATTTGATGATGTCGTATCAAACCTTGGTATAAATATGGTTCAAGACATATCCATATCAATTGGTGAAATTGCAAGATTCATAAAAATGGGAGGCAGATTTATTTTCTCTGTATTGCATCCATGTTTTGTTGTGCCAGATTCATATTGGCTGGCTGATTCTATTAATTCAAGAAAAAATAAAGTAACTAGCAGTTATTTTGAAGAATGTTGGTGGAGACCAGATATTGATATTGCATATAGAGAAATTGATAAAAAAGTAAAACATAGAACTTTGAGCAGAATCATAAACACGTTATCTTCAAGAGGGTTTCAGATTAGAAGAATATCTGAACCAAAACCTTCAAAGGAACAAATTGCTTCTAATCCTCATTTAGAAGTTTTTTCAAGAATCCCACTGGTTATGATAATTGAAGCTATTTTTCCATATTGTTAAGATTTTATATTGAACCATTGATTTTCTAATGATATACTTCAATAAAAAATCATGGATAATTTGATATGGAAAAAGAAACGATATTTCCTAGGAAAAGAAAATATGGATTGATAATAACTGCAATATTATTTATCATTTCATTAATTGTTATTTATTATGAACAAACAAACTTGGGTGCTGAAAACAAAAAATACTACGAATCAGAAGTTACAAAAGAGTCTGTTGATATTTTTTAAAATTCAATGTTGGTATAAGCAAGTGAAATTAATTGTCTGGGGAATAGTAATAACAACACTGCTAAGCACATGGGGTTTATTTGCACTTCCAAAAAGAGAATTATTTTCCAGAGAAGATTCATATAAACTACTTAAAAGATCTATACTTAATACATTAAAAGATAATTATTTAGCTACACAAAATATCTATTATCCACCAGATTTATATCAAAAACCTCATCATACAAAAAAAATACAACCTAATAATAAAAATACAAATTTAGATTTAAGCAAAGAATTGTATTTGCTTAATCTTATGGGAAATAATTATGAGATTTCTATAAAAGGTGAATCCACAGTTGCAAAAAGACCAGTATGGGTATTTTACTGTAAGAATATAAATTATGATTTTCCTAGATTTCAATTTTGGGTTGATAAAGAGAAATATGTGATATTAGCCTATAAGGCAATAGGTGTTCATAGAGAACCTATTGCAAGAATGACAACTGTAAAATTTTATTTTATATCAAATTCAAGTGAAGTAAATTACAATAGATATCATAAAATAGATTTTAAATCTCCAGATATCAGCAAATATAAAAGACCATCATATATTCCAACTGGTTATGTTCCCATTGAATTGCAAATTGAAAGTAATACATCTTACTTAATTATATATTCTGATGGACTTGATAAGATTTTTGTTAATATATCAAAGAAAAACAATAAAAATGAAAATATAGAAAGTATAAGAATAAGCAAACTAAAAACAACAATAAATAAAATTGTTGATGGATTTGATATAACAGTTTCTGGCAATTTGGATAAAAGCATATTATTGAATGTAATAGAATCTATAAAATAAAATATTAAAAATTTTTATTGATGTTAAATAGTTTATAGCAGTTGACATAAACAATCAGTTTTGATATTCTTTTATCTGTAATTTCACATAGAGCTTTTCAAAAGATAAATAACCTCGGGCGAGTGGCGGAAT
>JBDNDK010000033.1:0-17416 GCA_046719185.1 Armatimonadota bacterium | reverse complement strand
GCGTCCTTCGGTGTTTCGCTATCCGCAGGAATTTGTGCCGCAGATCAGCGCCAGCAGCCAGCTGGTCGAATTGACGGTATAGCATCCGTTCTTGGAAGTATCATTCTTCCATACCATACAATGGCAGGACAACCTATCACCTTAAAGCCTTTTGAGGATAATAATTTAGCAGGTTCTGGATCAACAATTTCAGTATATCTCCAAAAGCACATTATCATATCTTTTGTTATGTCATCCATAATATCAGGATGTTTAAGAAGAATGTCTGTCCACATCATAGGAGTTTTGCCAACTGCTTTTGCCATATCAGCCAACTTATTCAGATGCATCTCAACAAGTTTATCCTTACCATGCTCACTAATAAACTTTTTGCAAATATCACATTCACCATAAGACAATGCCTCATCACATCCTATATGAAGATATTTGCTAGGAAAAAGCTCTGCAATTTCAGAATATATATCACCCAAAACTTCATAAATTTTAGGATTGCAAATACATAAGTCTCTGTCACTTTCTTTCAATTCAGGGAAGTGGTCTAAAATATACCCTGCATGACCCCATGATTCAACTTCTGGTATAAGATCAATATGTCTTTCCTTTGCAAAGTTAATCAAATCTTTCATTTCTTCTTGGGTGAAAGCATTTGGACTTGCTATCTGAGGATATTTTTTTATCTCTATTGCACAGCCTTCTTGATCTGTAAAATGTATAAATACTGTATTAATTTTCCATTTTGCCAGCTTGTCTATTATATGGTAGTAATACTCATTCTTTTCTTTGCATCTTGCAAGATCAAGCATAACTCCTCTAATCTTCATTTTTGGTTTATCAATTATCTTGCAAGCTTTGAAATTACCTGCTGACTTAAGCTGAAAGACAGTTTGTTTTCCATAAAAAGCACCTGCTTGAGTTTTAGCTGTGATGATAAATTCTGTTGGATCACATATCAGTTCATATCCCTCATCACCTAAATCAATTCTATTTTTATCTACTATAACTTTTACTGGACTATTAATATTGGCATACCCATTTCTATGTTCTATTTTTGAAATTGATGGAACTATAGAATTCAATGGGTCATGTGCAAAACAATTGGTTGAAAAAAAAGTAAATATTAAAAAACTAAGCAATAAATATCTATTCATTTTAATCCCCCTTAAATACAAATAAATATATCATTAAGATATTATAATACATAGCTATATACCTTGACATAGATTACAATTTTCAAACTATAATGTTATATATGGACGAAGTTTTTCGTATGTCTTTTGCCCAATACCTTTTATTTCCATTATTTGTTCTAAAGATTTGAATCCACCACTCATATTTCTGTATTCAATGATTCTTTTTGCATAAGCAGGACCAATTCCGGGAAGACTTTCCAACTCACTTTGAGAAGCAGTATTGATATTAATTTTAGAGGATAAACTTGGTTGTGATTTATTGAAGTTTTGAGGTATATTTTGATTTTTATTATTTTTTGAAATGTAGTTTTGTGTTGTATCTGAAGATTGATTTATCACACCTGTTATCACTGCAGAATTTATTGAATTATCATTTTTATTATTTGCCTGCCGGTCTTTAAAAGGAACATCAATTTTTTCTCCATCATCAATCTGCTTTGCTAGATTTATCTTATCTAAATCGGCATCTTGAGATGCATTCCCAGCAACTTTTAATGCCTCATATATTCTGCTTCCTTTTGGCAAAGAATACAAACCGGGTGAATTCACAGCACCAGTGATATGAAAAACAACATCTCCTTTTTTGGGATTGAAATTACTTAACTTTGAATCTATCATTGAGGCATTTTGCACAATTTCAACATCATTTTTGCCTTTGTTATATGCAAAACCTAAGCCTAATATTAAGCTAGTAATCACAATAAGAATGACTGCAATTTGATACTTTGTAAAGCTGAAATTATCCATTTATATATCCTTCATATATAAAAAATAACTATTCAAAGCTTATTTATTTTAATTTATCAAACATATCTATTCAAGAGTCAATTTACTTTATTTTAGATTTATTTGATTGATTATAGACAGGGTATAATAAAATAGAAATGCAATTTTTATTAACTAATTTTACACATTGTGAAAGGGGGCAAATACAATGAAAAGATTTGTATTATTAATATCAATACCTGCATTTTTCCTTGTTTTATCAACAATGACATTTGCTCAAGTTGCAGAAAGCCAGCCTACTGCAACAACAATAGACAGAAATCCCATAGTAAATCTAGAAATGACTAATGTTGGTGTTGAAGAAGCTATAAATACTGTTTTTGCAAACACTAATGTTAATTATATACTAAGACCAGGAATTACTGGCACTATATCAAAACTTAGACTATTGGGTATTAGACTTGATCAAGCAATTCAGTCTATTGCTGATGCAGCAAAACTTGAATTCAAAATAAATGAAGAAGGCACCTATGTGATTGGACCAACTGAAAAAACTGCCATTGTGGTAGGCACGCAACAGACAACTCAACAAGAGCAACTGCAAACTGATAACTCTTGGCAATTTCAACAAGATACGATTCAAACACCAGAATTTAATACAGAATCAATGATGCAAAATCCTTTTGGATTTTATGATCCATCAATGTATGAAATGCAATTTCCATATAGTGGGCAGGTATTTTCTGGTACAATACCTTTTGATTATGTTGAACCTAGAATATCTTCTAGACTGCAACAGAGAACGCAACCACCAAGAACATACTATAGACCAGGCAGATTTGATAGATTTGGAGGAAGCATTCAAATATCTCCAAGGTCGAGAATTGTAGATCCATTTGTCCAACCATTTACTGCTTGGTAATAAGTTTTTTAAAAACAAAAATTTGAAAAAATTGCATGATAAAGCTTGTTTAAGTTGTGTTAGGAAACCTTGAACAAGCTTTGTTTTTTTATAAATTTATGGGTAAATTTACCACATATGTTTTTTTCAAAAACCCATTGACACATCAAATATAGAGTGATATTATCCATACTACTACTATATATGGTGGTGTTCCTAAAAAGATATGAAATGTCCATTTTGCAGTCAAGATAATGATAAGGTACTAGAATCTAGATCTCTTAGGGCAGGTGAATCCATAAAAAGAAGAAGAGAATGTATTGCTTGCGGCAGAAGATTTACCACTTATGAATATTATGAAGAGCCAAAAGTTATGGTTGTTAAAAGAGATGGCAGAAGAGAACCTTTTGACAGAGCAAAATTATTAAAAGGAATGACAACAGCTTGCCAAAAAAGACCTGTCTCCATAGATGATCTGCAAGGGATTATTGAAAAAATAGAAAGTTTTGTTTTTGATACTGGTTCAAATGAAATAGATACTGAAAAACTAGGTGAATTGGTAGCAGAATCTTTGAAAGAATTAGATCAAGTTGCTTATGTGAGATTTGTTTCAGTCTATCTCCAGTTTGAAGATGTGAAGCAATTTAATGAGCTTGTTAATAAGTTGAGAGATAAAAGAAGAAGTTCTGTAAAATCCAAGACATCAGATAAACATGATAATTCTTCTAATTGCTCAGAATGATATAAAGTATATCTAATAATCAAAGTTTAATAATTTTAATAGTTAGGATGTGATAATTGTGCTTACACAAAATGCAGTAACAGTATTGGAAAAAAGATATCTTAGAAAAGATGAAAATGGTAATCCTATTGAAACTGCTGAAGATATGTTCCATAGAGTTGCAAATGCCATAGCACAAGCAGAGAAAGCCTTTGGCAAAAGTGATGCACATATAGCAGGTTTGGCTGGTGAATTTTATGATGTGATGTATAATTTAGATTTCATGCCTAACAGCCCAACTCTGATGAATGCTGGTAGAGAACTAGGGCAGCTTTCTGCTTGCTTTGTGCTTCCTATTGAAGATTCAATGGAAAGTATTTTTGAGACCATCAAAAATACTGCACTTATACATAAATCTGGTGGTGGGACAGGATTTTCATTCTCAAAATTAAGACCAATGAATGATTCTGTGAAAAGTACAAATGGCGTATCCAGCGGTCCTATATCTTTTATGGAAGTGTTCAACTCAGCAACTGAAGCAATAAAGCAGGGCGGCACCAGAAGAGGTGCTAATATGGGCTGTCTGAGAATTGATCATCCTGACATTATTGAATTTATCACAGCAAAAAAAGATACTACAAAACTGACTAATTTTAATATCAGCGTACTAATAACAGAAGAATTTATGGAAGCTGTTGAGAAAAATGCTGATTATGGGTTAAAGAATCCTAGAACGGGTGAAATAGTTAAAACTCTTAATGCAAGCAAAGTGTTTGACCTGATAGTCAATATGGCTTGGACATCTGGTGAACCTGGGATTATATTTATTGATAGAGTAAATAGAGACAATCCGACTCCACATCTTGGTGAGATAGAAAGCACAAATCCATGCGGTGAACAGCCTCTTCTTCCTTATGAAAGCTGTAATCTTGGTTCAATTAATCTTGCTTCAATGCTCAAAGAATCAAATGGCAAACAAAGCATAGATTATGTGAAGCTTAGAAGAGTTGTGTGGCTTGCAGTGAGATTTCTTGACAATGTGATAGAAGTAAACAAATACCCTCTTGAAAAGATTGATGAAGTAAGTAGAGCCAACAGAAAAATCGGTCTTGGAATAATGGGCTTTGCGGATATGTTGATAAAAATGGGTATTGCTTATGATTCAGATGAGGGAGTTGCAGTTGCTGAAGAAGTGATGAGCTTTATATCTCAGGAAGCTAGAAAAGCATCTTGTGAGTTGGCTAAGGAAAGAGGAGTTTTTCCTAATTTCAAAGGCAGTATATATGATAGACCTGAAGGTATTGAAATAAGAAATGCAACTGTAACAACAATTGCACCAACCGGCACTATCAGTATCATTGCCGGCTGTTCAAGTGGCATAGAGCCCTTATTTGCAGTTAATTATGTAAAAAGAGTGATGGATGGAACTGATCTTGTTGAAGTGAATCCTATGTTTGAAAAAGTTGCAAGAGAAAGAGGATTTTATTCAGAAGAACTAATGAAAACCATTGCTGAAAGAGGTGGAGTTAGGGGTCTAGCTGAAGTACCGGAAGATGTGCAGAGAGTTTTTGCAACTGCTCTTGATATTGCTCCAAAATGGCATGTGAAAATGCAAGCTGCTTTCCAAAGATTTACAGATAATGCTGTATCTAAAACTGTAAACTTCCCTAATGATGCTACAACAGAAGATGTGAGAAGTGTTTATTTGATGGCATATAAAGAAGGTTGTAAAGGCTGCACAATTTACAGATACGGTAGCAGAGATTGCCAAGTGCTGAATATATCTGGAAAAGATAAAGCTACAGAAACTGAAAGTGCGGAAAAAACAAAGAGAGGTCCTAGGCCAAGACCAAGCAAAACATTTGGCTCAACTGAAAGAATAAACACTGGCTGTGGAAATCTCTATGTGACAATAAATAGAGATGATGAAGGATTGTGTGAAGTATTCACAGCTATGGGCAAGGCTGGCGGATGTGCAGCTAGTCAGCTTGAAGCCGTTGGCAGACTTGTATCACTTGCACTAAGAGCTGGTGTTGATGCAAGCTCAATACTCAAAAATCTAAAGGGTATCAGATGCCCTACTCCAAGTTGGGACAGAAATGGCTCTGTTCTATCTTGTGCTGATGCTATAGCTCAGGCAATTGAACATTATATTATGGAAAATGAAGATGAATATACTGGAGACAAAGTAACATCTATAAAGACATTAGATAAGCTAGATACTCTTGTTGGAGCATGTCCTGACTGTGGAGCTGCGGTTGACCATGAATCTGGATGTGTGGTCTGCAGGTCATGCGGATTCAGCAAATGTGGATAAACAAAATAAATACTACTCTTATGGGATGGGTTTAGAAATGATTGATGGAGTATATTCAACTAAAATTTGCAGGAAGCGCGTGCGTGACAGGATGTCAAAATTAGGAATCGTGGCATGGAAGCCACGGTTCCTTATAAAAAGCTCTGATGCAATATTTAGATTATTCATACGACTGAATATGTATGTAGAACAAGTTCTGCAAGAGGCAACTTATAGATAGACAAGATGTCTTGAATATGTGCCGGTGGAATGGAAGCCCCGGCCTTATTTTATAGAATTATTATCACCACCCAAAATAGACTCTAAAAACACCTCTAAGAATTTTATTATCCAAAAAAGTATAAGATATTTTTCATATTATAAATATTTTGGCTATTTGTGTGCAATGACAATTTTTAAGTTTTTTGAGAATAAAAAGATAATAGATGAGATTGTTTTTAAAATAAAAAATAAATCTCCCCAGCCCGAGCGGACCGGGGAGATGAGAAAAGAGGGTGGGAAGGTTTGCTAATTTAGAGACGAAAGTATGGCTGAATATGTTCCTACTTTTTTTTGAATTTGTTGCATTTTTTTCTCTATGTTATAATTGAACCTGCAATTACGGTTTGGTTTGATTAAAACTTATCTAATTTTGTTTTTAAAATTTTTCCCACAATATATTAAAAACACTGTAAAATGTATATATAAATTTCAGTGATAAAATGAGGATTATTATATGCCAGTTGTTGTTGGCGTTACTTTTAGAAAAGTTGGCAAAGTATATTATTTTGATCCGGGTGATTTAGAACTACATGAATGTGATTATGTGATAGCTGAAACAGCAAGAGGACCGGAGTTTGGCCAGGTGGTAATAGAACCAAGGGAAGTTGAAGAAGATCAGCTGGTTGCTCCGCTAAAGCCTATTATTAGAGTAGCTAATGAAGATGATTTAAAAACAGAGGCTGAAAATAGAGAAAAAGAGAAACATGCTTTTGAAGTTTGTGAAAGAAAAATTGCTGAACATGGCTTACCTATGAAGCTTTTAGATTCTGAATACGCATTTGATGGTTCTCAAGTTACTCTCTTTTTTTCTGCAGATGGAAGAGTAGATTTTAGAGAACTTGTAAAAGATGTTGCAGGAGAGCTAAAAACTAAAGTACAATTCCATCAGATTGGCGTAAGAGATGAAGCAAAGCTGCTGGGCGGCTTTGGGTGCTGCGGTAGAGAACTTTGCTGTTCCACTTTCTTGACTAGTTTTGAACCGATATCAATGAAAATGGCAAAAGACCAAAGCCTTTTTTTGAATCCATCTAAATTTTCTGGTGTCTGTGGCAAACTGATGTGCTGCCTTAGATATGAACATGACTTTTATAAGACAAGATTAAAGCAGTTCCCTGCTGTGGGTGCTGTTCTTCAACTTGAAAATGGTATAGGTAAAGTGGTTGATGTAAATCTTCTTACCGGCAACATTACCCTGCAAACAGAAGATTCTGCATTGATAACAAAAAATGCAAGCGAACTTCAATTGGAAGGTATATGCAGAAAACATGGCATTGGATGCAATAAAACTGAAAAAGGTTGTTTTTCTCTAGTTGCAAGTGAAGAAGATGCTGCTGCACTTCCTGAAATTGATGATGATGATTCTGATATAGATATTTCTCTTTCAGCATTTGATATTGTACCTGAAGAGTTAGAGCAACTTGAAGATGAGGAAGTAAGATCACCTCAAAAAGATCAGAATGATTACACCAACAAAAATGATACAAATAATTTTAGATGGAGAGAAAACAAAAATAGCAATCCTTCTCAACAATTTAATTCAAATAAAAATATAAACAACAATTCAAACACAGAATTCTATCAAAATAACGATTCAAATCAAGATTCAAGACCAAGAAGACCACAAGGTAGAAATAAAAATTTTAGAAGCACCAGACCTAAACCTAGGTTTAGAGATAAAGAAAGCAATGACAGCTAGAAAAAACATTTAATCTTGAGGGAAAAATGAACAATAAACCTTTTTATATCACAACACCTATTTACTATGTAAATGATGTTCCGCATGTTGGAAATGCCTATACTACTATAGTAGCAGACATAATAAAAAAATATCATCTCTTAAAAGGCAATGATGTTTATCTGCTTACCGGCACTGATGAAAATGCTCCAAAGGTTGCTCAAGCTGCAAAAGATAATAATTTAGAGCCCAAAGTTTATGTAGATAAGCTTGCTGAAGATTTCAAAGCTGTATGGAACAGTTTAGATATAAACTATGATGACTTTATTAGGACCACAGAAAAAAGACATGTAGATGTTGTAAAGGCAGTATTCAAAAGACTTCTAGACCAAGGTGATATATACAAAGGTAATTATGAAGGCTGGTATTGTGTTCCTTGTGAAACTTTCTATCTTGAATCAGAATTAGGTGATGATCATAAATGTCCAGCATGCAATAGAGATCTAGAATGGGTTCAGGAAGAAAACTACTACTTCAAGCTTTCTGCTTATTCAGACAAGCTTCTTCAATATGTAGAACAAAACCCAGATTTCCTTCAGCCTGTATTTAGAAAAAATGAAGTTGTCAGTTTTATAAAAGACGGCTTGAGAGATGTCTCCATTACTAGAAGAAATCAAGGCTGGGGAATACCAGTGCCAGATGATGAAGATAAAGTGATATATGTATGGTTTGATGCCCTATTGAATTATATATCTGCAATTGGATATTTGAGTGATGATGAAATGTTTGCAAAGTATTGGCCAGCTGATATTCAGTTGATGGGAAAAGATATTTTTGTAAGATTCCATTGCACATTTTGGCCTGCTATGCTGATGGCTCTTGACCTACCAATGCCTAAGGTGCTGTTTGGTCATGGTTTCTGGACTATAAATGGAGAAAAAATTTCAAAATCAAAAGGTAATGCAATATCTCCATCAAAACTTGCTGAAGATTTATCAAATGATTCTGGAGCATCAAGAGCTGTTTGTCTTGATGCTGTAAGATATTTCTTAGTAAGAGAAGTAACGTTTGGTCTTGACGGTGATTTTTCTATTTCATCTCTTAATAATAGATTTAACTCAGACCTTGCTAATGATTTAGGAAATCTTCTCAATAGAACTCTGAGTATGCTAGGTAAATATTTTAATTGTGTAATACCACATCATAATGAATATGCAGAAGAGTTAAATATCACTATAGAACAGGCATATAAAGGATATGTTGAAAATTTTGATAAATATGATTTTGGAAAAGCACTAGACTCTGTATGGCAAATGATAAGCTCTGCAAATAAATATGTAAATGATAGAGAACCATGGACCCTTGCAAAAAATAACAAAACTGAAGAACTAGGAGGAGTATTATACTCTGCACTGCTAGCTGCTAGAGCTGCTGCTGTAATGATGAGACCAATCATGCCTCATGCATCACTTGAAATTGCAAAACAGTTGGGAATAGCAGACGAATTTAATGATATAAAATTGGATAGTGTGTTAGATTTCAATGCTCTTAAATCTGGCACTAAAGCACTTAAACCTGAGCCAATTTTCCCAAGATTGGATACTAAAAAGAAACAGGAGAATCCAAAAGTGGAAGAAAAAGAATTAAAGCCTGAATCAGAAAAAAAAGCTGAGGATACTATAAATTATGATTATTTCAGCAAACTTAAAATAAGAATTGCCGAAGTATTGGAAGCTGAAAAAGTAGAAGGTGCAGACAAACTTTTAAAGCTTCAAGTAAGCCTTGGAGATGAAAAGAGGCAAATAGTTGCCGGCATTGCTCAGCATTATGCACCTGAAAGCCTTATAGGCAAAAAAATTGTTATGCTTGCAAACCTTGAAAAAGCAAAGATCAGAGGTGTTGAGTCTAATGGTATGCTCCTAGCCGCAGATATTGGCGGCAGACCGGTTATTTTACAGCCGGAATTGCCTGAGGTGCCAGCAGGATCAAAAGTTAAATAACATAAAATGGGTATAATACTCAAGCTCATACAATAAAAACTATTTTATAGGGGGACTGTTATGGCAAGACTAAAAAACAGTATGGGAATATGGATGGCAGGAGCTAATGCCACCAGATTTATGCCTGACGGCTATCATGTGGAAGTTGTAGAAGAAACAATGCCTGAGAGATTTAAGAGAATTGCAGATGGTGTTGGAGATTTATTAGATGGTTTTGAAGGACATTATCCTGGTGAGATTAATGAAGACAATTTAAAAGATGTAAAAGCAGCAATTGGTAACAAAGATATTTATGCAATTGCATTGGGAACATTCAGCATTCCAGAGCTTTCTCTTGGAGCAATGATGAACCCGGATCCAAAACTTAGAGAATATGCAAGAGAATTAACACACAAAGCTATTGATATCGCTGCAGAACTAGGCTCAAAATTTATCATTTGGCCAGGGAATGATGGCTATAACTACCCAAATCAGGCAGATTATTCTACTATATGGAAATGGTTTTTAGAAGGTATTGCAGATGCTGCTGAATATTGCAACTCAAAAGGCGTTCCTTTGCTTTTGGAAGATAAAAACTCAGAACCAAAAATGAGAATTCTCCTTAACAATCAAGCTGTTTGTATTTTGGTAATTAAGAAATTAAGAGAAATGGGAATAGACACAACTAACATAAAAGTTAATATGGATTGGCAGCATCTTATAATGAGAGGTGAAAATCTGCCTCAGTGGGCTGCTATGCTTGCAGATGAAGGTATGCTTGGACATCAGCATGCAAATTCAGGCTGGGGATTAACTGATGATGACAACATTGTTGGTGCATCTTATCTCGAGCAGACTATTGGTATATGTATAGAACTCCAACTAAAAGGATATGGCTCTAATGGAGAAAGAATAGGATATGACTTATTTCCATATACAGAAGATCAAGTGAGAGCAGCCAAAATGTGCATTAGAAACTTTGATCATATATGGAGTTTGGCTGAAAAGATAACAGACAAAAATGGACCTTTCTATGAGCCATATATGAATGCTAGGATGAAGCTTGATGCAATGGGTGTTTTAGAAATTGTAAACCATGTTCTCATAGGGTTGCCAATGGAAAAATAATTAAATACTAATATTGACACAAAGCTTCCGTCTTTTTAAAAAGTCGGAGGCTTTTTTTTGTTAAATAAAGGATTTAGCATATATATAAGCTAATAAAATTCATAGCTTTACAAATATTTTACAGTTTTCATGGAGACTTACAATGGAAAAGAAACTATCAAGAAGGCAGTTTTTAAAAACATCTGCTGCTGGAGTTGCTTTAAGTGCTGTTTCTGGTTTAGTTGGAGACAGTGTTTTTGCTTCAGCCACCTCAACAAATACCCTTGCATCCACATTAACCACATCTGCTAGAAAAAAAATCGGACCAAATGATAAAATTAATATTGGTGTTATAGGCACCGGCGGTAGTAGAGGCGGATTCAAAATGGGTCTTAATCTTGCAAAATGGGCAAATAGCAAGGAAGATGCAGAAGTTATTGCAGTTTGTGATGTTGATGCACTGCACCTTAGAGAAGCTGCTAATAGTTTTGGTCCCAATACTGCCAAATACTCAGATTTTAGAGAACTATTAGAAAGAAAAGATATTGATGCTGTTTTGATTGCTACACCTGACCATTGGCATGCATATATTTGTATTGCTGCTATGAATGCTGGAAAAGATGTTTATTGTGAAAAACCTCTCACTCTTACAATAGATGAAGGTAAAAAAATAGTCAGCACTGCCAACAGAACAAAGTCAGTTTTTCAAACTGGAAGCCAACAAAGATCTGGTGCACAATTCAAAAAAGCATGTGAGCTAGTGAGAAATGGCAGAGTTGGAAATGTTAAAAATGTTGTTGTAAGACTGCCTGGTGGTCCAACTGGAGGACCTTTTGAAGTTCAGCCAGTGCCTAGAGGATTTGATTGGGATATGTGGCTTGGACCTGCTCAATGGACAGAATATGTAAAAGAAAGAACACATGGAAGCTTTAGATGGTGGCTTGATTATTCTGGAGGCATGCTCACAGACTGGGGAGCACACCACATTGATATTGCACAATGGGGACTTGGAACGGATGAATCTGGTCCTGTTAGTGTTGAAGGAACTGCTAGTGGGATAGCCATTGGTCCCAATTATTATAATACTTTTCCTCAGTTTAATCTTACACTCAAATATGAAAATGGCGTCACTATGAATGTAAACAGTCAAGGTGATAATGGCACTCTATTTGAAGGTGACGAAGGTTGGATATTTGTTAACAGGTCTAAAATAGAGGCAAGTGATCAAAAACTATTAGATGATCCTCTTCCTGAAAGTGCAATCAAACTGTATGAATCAAACGACCACATGCAAAACTTCTTAGATTGTATGAGAACAAGAAATCAGCCTATCTGCAATGCAGAAGTTGGGCATAGATCAGTTACAATTTGCCACTTGTGCAATATCTGCTTGCAATTAGGTGGATATAAGCTTGAATGGGATCCAAAGAAGGAAGAATTTGTAAACAATCCAAAAGCAAATGCAATGCTAAAAAGAGAAGCAAGAGGTAATTGGAAAGTTTGAGAGCTAATTTTTTATTATGAGGCTCTGTATAAATAACAGAGCCTTATTTTTATTTATAAACCTATGTTTATAAAAGATTTATTGACGATAACCTCGTGCTGTTGTAAAATACCAAAGTTAGTAATAAAAAATAAAGTCTTATAATATTTTCTATTAGAGTCTTGGAAATGGTTGAATATGAATACTGAACATTTATCATGTCAAAGAATCACTGCTGGTGTTGTTTTCCCTCCTATGCAACTTCATCATCAGATAGTAAATCAAATATATGCTGATATTACAGGTAGATATCCATATCAAACCCTTCAGCATCTTCCTGATGGAGCAAGAATGGCTAATCCTGATAGTGATTTTTTTATACAAGTTACAAGACTGCAAGCAAATGAGACTGTACATCTATTCCAGTCAACAAAAGAAAAAATAGTTGACCTTTTTAAGATGGCTCAAGAAAGATTGAATGTGCCTCTATTTATGACTTTTGGAGTAAAACTCACTGCATTTTTACCTCTGAATAACGACAATGCTGCAAATATATTAGAAAGATCTATGCTTGCGGGTGTTTCTGACAAGCTTGCTACTCTTGGTAGTGGCAGAAAAGGTGTAGGTTTTAGAATAGTGCTGCATCAAGATGGAATCCATGAAATAAAGATTGAACCATTTTTTAATGATCCATCTCAGCTATATGTAGAACTCGATATCCAGCATCCAACACAATTTAATGATCTAAGTTTAATTGAACCAAAAATTGATAATGCTTATAACTATCTCAACAATGAAGTTGCTAATTTCCTTGAATCATTGGAATAATTCATTATCGAAGTAACTCAAGAGATGTTTTTAAAAGTGAGGATAGTATGCTGTCTTTTGTTAGAATATTTATGAATTTTTTATTTATATTATTAGTAGTAATGTTAACATCAGGCTGCTTACCAAGAACTTCCTCAGAGCCAATTTCAAAAACAGATACTATTGAAGAAAAACCTATAAAGTTATACAAGGTTGCATTTATATCAAAAAGTTCAAGCAATCCGATATTTGTTCCAGCTTTGAAAGGTGCTGAAGATTCAGCAAAACTTTTGTCAAAAAAATATGACATATCTATACAAATAGAAGATCTTTCTCCAACTAATGAAGAACCACAAATGCAGGCTAAGAATATTGTTAATGCTGTTAATTCTGGTGTTAATGCAATTATGATATCCTGCTCCGATTCAGATTTATTAACTCCTGCCATAAATGAAGCAGTTTCAAGAGGTGTGCAAGTGATGACATTTGACAGTGATGCTCCCAACTCAAAAAGATTTGCTTTTTATGGACTGAATGATACTAGAGCTGGCATGCTGCTATTAAATGAACTTGCAATGCAAATTGGGAAAAAAGGAGATATTGCAATACTTGCTGGAAACCAATCTGCACCTAACCTAAAAAAAAGAGTTGAGGGTGTTAAAATAGAAAAAGAAAAATATCCTGAGCTTAATATAGTTGGTATTTTTTATCACATAGAAACACCTAAAGATGCCGCTGAAGCATTATTAAAAGCTCAAGATGAAAATCCGAACATAATCGGCTGGGCTCTGATTGGTGGCTGGCCTCTATTTGAAGAAAACCTCTTAAATGATATAAATCCTGAAAAAGTAACTATTGTATCAATTGATGCATTGCCTGCTCAGTTTTCTTATGTAAAAAAAGGTATAACACCTGTATTGCTTGCACAACCAACATATAAATGGGGATATGTGAGCATGGAAAAAATTATCAAAAAAATACATCTGAATGAAGAAGTTGAAGAAATAAATGAGATGGAATTGGTTCGGGTGGACAAATCAAATCTTGAATTATGGGCAAGACAACTTAATGAATGGGGTTATAAAGATATACCTCAAGAATATCTTGAAATAAAATAGATTATATCCTTACCAATTCAGTTTTCAATTCTAATCCAAATGTTCTTTCAAATAGAGCTTTTTTAGACTCTAATGCCCAGATTTCCAAATGACAGTCATCTTTTGCATATAGCCTCATAACAATAGTCTTGCCTTGTTTTTCCCAATGGCAATCTATATCTTCAACTAATCCCATTTCACTTCTATCAAGAGCATCGGCTATTCTAATAATTGATGCTAAAACCTCTACTAATTTTTTTGATTCATCATTATTAAACTTATGTGCAACAGCTTTCTTGGGTGAGCATTTTCTATGGCACATTGCAGTAGAAGCTATTATTTCAATTTCATCATCATCAAATCCTAAAAGACTCCAATTTCTAATTAAATAATATGAATGTTTGTGATGGTCAATGTGTGAGATGAAAGTACCAACATCATGAACCATTGTAGCATATCTTAATAATTCTGCTTCTTTATCACCATAATTGTGTAGTCCAAGTTCACTTAGCTGTTCAAAAAACTTTTCAGCAAGATCTGTAACATTCATTGCATGTTTTTCTTCAAACCTGCAGTATCTTGCCATTTGGAGAATACTTCTTGTTCTGGCTGATGTTGTGAGGAATTTAGTTCTTGTATGGTCTTCCTGAAATAGATAATCTATAAGTGCTCCCTGCCTTAATGCTCTATCACTAATTCTTATCTCACTGCAGAATGTGCCTCTCATCACTGCATCTAAAATAGCAGCACCACATATAATAATATCTGCTCTTTCAGGATTTATTCCGGGAATTTTTCTTCTGTCTTCAAGGTTTGCATCACAAAGAATTTTTATTGTGTCTTCTAAATCTGAATACTTGAGGCAATAATTTCTTATTGTAGTTAAATTAGGTTCAACTCTTTTTGCGGTGATTTCAGCTAAATTTATAATTGTTCCGGAAGCTCCAAAGACTAAATCAAAACTTTCTTGATTGATTTTTTTGAAAGCTTGATTTCCCACACCCATTGCATATTCAACAATTTTATTGTATTTTTTTCTGCTTACTTTGTCTGTGTGATCTTCCAAAAACATATCAGTGAGTCTTATTGCTCCTAGTTTCAAGCTTTCTAGAATATAATATTCTTTAGCATCACCAATTATCAGCTCGGTAGTACCACCTCCAATATCAACAAAAAACCCTTTGTGTGAATTCAAATCAACACCACTAGCAATACCTAAATATATCAATCTAGCCTCTTCAAGACCAGAAACAACTTTTACATCTATACCACATTCACTTTTTACTCTATTTACAAATTCTGCTTTATTATGAGCCTCTCTAACAGCAGCAGTAGCAATAGCAAGCACTTCTTCAGCTCCTTGGCTTTTGGCTGATTCAGTAAATTTTTTAATTACCAAAACAGCTCTATCCATTGCTTCTGGAGTTATTTTATTGTGAGCAAACTCTCTTTCTCCAAGCCTCACAACTTCTTTCTGAACATTGACAGCATGCCATTCATGCATATCATCAACTCTTACAACACCCATTCTAATAGAGTTGGTGCCAATATCCATAACTCCAATTTTTTTCAATTTTATGCCTTTCTATCCGCTACTAATTTGAACTTTACTTTTAGATTGAAAACTTGTTCAAAGAGGTCTGCCTTTTTTAATGCTGCTTCCAACTCATAAGAACAATCTCCCCTGCATATTATATTTATGATAACTGCATCAGAGGAAACATTGCAAGAATGTATTCTTACCATATTTCTGTGAGTTCTGTCCAAGCCATCAGCAATTCTAAGTATTGCAGCTAAATATCTCACTGTCTGTTGTTCCAAAATAGAAAGAGAAGAATATCCAGAATGAGTTGATTTTGGCAATCCTTTTCTGTGATATCTAGCAACATTTGCAACAATTGCCACTTCTTTATTGCTTAGACCTTTAGGAGGATGTGATAAAATTATATCTCTTGATCTTTTATGATGCTGCTGCTGACCTCCAGACCAGCCTAAATCATGCAGCAATGCAGCACATTTTAATAGATCTCTATTCTTTTCACCCATTGCATTTATACTGGACAAATTATCAAACAGATCCATTGCTATATCTGCTACTTGTCTGACATGCGATGTATATTGATCATACTCTTCAGCTATTTTAACTACTGAATCCCAGTCAATTTTCAACTTTCAAACTCCTAACATTTCATAAAGCATACCATGCCTTAAACCTCTAACAGAAATTAAAAGTTTCTTTGCATCAACCAATTCAGCAGATGCCTTTAATATTATAGCACCAGCAATGATAACATCAGCCCTTGATGGGTCTAGTCCTTTAATTTTTTTTCTCTCTTCAAGTGAAACAGATGAAAATTTATCTATCAACTCTACAAGAGTATCTATTGATAGTTCTACACCATGAGCATCAAGAGTATTTTCAGAATCAAGACATTTTATAACTCTACCTATATTAACAGCACTTCCACCTATTAAAACCAAATTATCTGATTTGATGTTTTTTACTTTCTCATTTAGCATTGAAAAAGCATAATCCCCTGCTCTTTCAATATCATCTTTTGTTGGATTATCATATAAATTAAACAATTCAGTCAATCTTACTACACCAATTGGCACACTAAATCCAATAATCTTATCACCATTTTCCGCAGTCGTTATTTCCGTAGAACCACCACCAACATCCACTGTAGCACAATCATTTTTAATTTTTTTTAACACAGGATCAAGTGCAATTGCCATATAAGATAATCTTGCTTCATCATACTCACTAGCCTCATCAAGTGGAATATTAACAGATTCAAAAACTTTCTTTTTGAATTCTTGTGAGTTTTTGGCATCTCTTATGACATTAGTACCTATTATTTTAAAGCTATCAGAACCTAATTTCTTTGCTTTATTAACATAACCAATAATAACATCTAAAGCTCTGCTCTGAGCATCAGGCTGAATGAGTTTTGTCTCTTGCAGCCTTTCTGCAAGCCTTACTTTCTGAGAAATATCTTCTAATATCTTTAATTCACCAGAACTACTAATACAACCAACAACCATTTTTATGGTGTCGCGGGTATGGTAGAGTGTGCCGCTGTCGCTGCGCTGGAGCAGGAAAGTCGGCAGTCCTGGCCATCTCGAACGACGCCGGTATCGGGCGAAGA
>JBDNDK010000032.1:0-17458 GCA_046719185.1 Armatimonadota bacterium | reverse complement strand
GCGGGCTTCCCCCACGATTTTGCAAGATTTTTGGTAAGGGATTGGTAAATAAAGATTATGACCTAATGCTGCAATGTAAGCAATCTGATCTAAGTTGAATGGAAATGTATCATTTATAAAATATTTTCGAAAAGGCATATCTAATACAGGAATAGGGTTATCATCTAAATATATACTTACTTTACCTTCACTAGGATAGGCAGACCATATCCTCCAAATACATCCAGGTCCTTCCATTTCAGCAATTACTTGCTTGCCATTCTCTTCTCTTATAAATCCATCACCGTCTTGGTTTGCATCCCAATTTATATATTTTTCAGTTTCAGGATCATATTGACTAGCTCTATCATAACTAGACCACTGCTCTGCTCTTTCTCCATCTTCTGGCAAGAGTGAGATATGCTCCAAATCTATCATTCTATTTATTAAATCAACATAAGAAAGCTTGTTGTTTGCAGATGCAAAATTTGAGCTTATTAAAATAATTATAATGCATTCAATAATAATTTTCTTCATTAAATATTCTCCACTTATCTTTGTATTTTAATACCAGCCATATCTTCAAGCACAGTCACCACAGAACTAAAATCTTCTTCTCCATGTCCATTATTCTTTGCTATTCCAAACAATTCCTTTACAACCGCAGTAACTGGTAATGGCACTTCCATGCTGTGCCCAGCAGACATCATCAAGTTTGTGTCTTTATGCATTAATTTTGTGCTGAAGTGGGGTGTGAAATCTCTGTCCATTATACAATTACCTTTCCATTGATAGAAAGGAGCCGATACAGTACCTGCCATAATTGTTTCTAAAATTATTTCCGGATTTAAGCCAGATTTTGCACCAAGAACTAAGGCTTCACTTAATGCAACTGCCATATGTGAGACGATCAAATTAAAACATAGTTTCAAATTCGTTCCACTTCCTGATGGACCAGCATATATAATCTTTTTACTAATTACTTCTAAAACATCTCTAGCAGTATTAAGTATAGATTTGTCACCACCAACCATTAATATTAATTCACCTTTATTTGCTGCATCTTTACTACCAGCAACAGGACAATCTAAGAACTCTGCACCCCTACTTTTTACAGCAAGTTTAGTTGATAAAGTGGTTGATGGGTCAACAGTGCTACAATCAATTAAAATTGAACCTGGCTCTAATGAGTTAATAATTCCATTTGTTCCTAATATAACATCAGCTACAGCAGTTGGATCCGCAAGCATAGTTATGGCTATATCTGCACCAATTACTGCCTCTGCAGGTGTAAATGCTACTTTTGCTCCCATTTTAGATAATTCTTTTGTTTTATCAATTGTTCTATTATAAACAGTAAGGTCATAGCCTGATCTTATAATATTCTTTGCCATGCCCATTCCCATTATTCCTAAGCCCAGAAAAGCAATTGTTTTCATAAGAAATCTCCAAAAAAATCAAATGTTATCTTTATATATAACTTAAAATAAAATCAATAAATACCTTCATAAAAGCAGGTAATAATATACATTATATATCACTCACAATATATAATTCTATACATAAGATAAATATTAGTGTATAATAATTGATGTTCTATGCTTCACATGGAGGTTTTTATGGCATTCAAAGATGGTGATAGAGTGATATTAAAGTCCAGACCTGTATCTCCTGCTGATGAGAAAAGTGGTCTATACTTTTCATATTTTGGTGGTTTAATAGGCAAGATTGATAGAATATATGAAGACAAGTCTATTTGTGTTGATATTGATATTAATTGTCTTGAACCAAGTATGAGAGAAAGGCATATAGAAGTTCAAGAAAGAGAGAGAAAAAAATGGCTAAAAAATCTTTCAAGAGAAGCTAGGTCAAGATTAACCCCAGAACAAAAACTTTTAACATTTAATTATAGAATTCTTGTCAATGAAAATGATTTAGAAATATATACAGGTCCTGATCCAGAGGTTAAAACCTTGGATACAAAAATAGATGATATTATCGAAGATTCACTTGATGAAGAAGAAATCGACATTGACAATGAAGATGAAGAATAGTGTATTAATCAGTTCAAGATAAAATTCTTGAACTGATTTTTTATGTGTTTAAAAATTCCTTTAGTCTTCTTAAAGCTTTTTGTTGCAGTCTTGAAACATGCATTTGTGAGATATTAAGCCTTCTAGCCACTTCAGTTTGACTCATATCTTTGAAAAACCTAAAGTATATAATTGCCCTTTCTCTTGGCTCCAGATTGCTCATTGCCTGTTTTAAATCACCGTATGTTTCTATATTTTCAAGCGAACTATCTAGGTCGCCAATAAATTCAGCTAATGTTAATGGAGTTGACTCAGACTCTTGAGCAAGTTTACTATCCAAAGACACAGTATCATATGCACTTCCAAGTTCAATTGCTTCAATAGTTTCCTCTTCAGTTGCTCCAATTTCAGCAGCAATCTCCTGAACTGTCGGAATGTGTCCGAGTTTTTTGCTTAATGTTTCTATTGCTTTATTAGCAGAAAGATTTAATTCCTGAAGTCTTCTAGGCACTTTTAGACTCCAAGCTTTATCTCTGAAGTGTCTTCTTATCTCACCAACTATTGTAGGTGTAGCATATGTTGAAAATTTTGTTCCTCTTTCAGGATCATACCTATCAACAGCATTTATGAGTCCAATTAATCCAACTTGAGTTAGGTCTTCTATAGGCTCACCCCTATTTGCAAACTTTCCAGCAAGAAATCTGACTAAGTTTTGATGCATAGCAACAAGTTGATCTCTAACTTTTGTATCACCTGTCTCCCTATATTTTGCAAAAAGCCTTGCAGTTTCTTCTTCATTCCAGTTTACAACGCTAGTTTTTGAGTTATTACTCGGATTCTGATTTGCCGACATATTTTACCATCCGCACATTAGTTCCATTATCATTTGATTTAACATCAACTTCATCCATAAGAATACCAATCAATAAAGAACCCAGATCTTCTTCATTTATGGTATCATTTTCATTAGGTTCATTTCTTGGTCCGGAATTATCATTTATTTCAATGATTATTTTATCATCATCAGTAATTGTTTTAAGTTCTATATTTGAATTGTTTTTCTTATTTTTTTCTGCCCAATCAACTGCGACAGTGCAAGCTTCAGCAACTGCAAGTTTTATATCTTCTACATCATCAAAACTAAACTTCATTCTACTTGCCACACCAAGCATTACAAGTCTTGCTACACCTACAAATTCAGGTTTACAAGGGAATGTCATTTCTAATGTGTCTATTGTTGTATCAGTCAACTGTAGGTTTCTCCTTTCCAAAAGAATTTCTGGCATTTTCTAGAGATTGGTGTATTTCAAAAACATCATCCAGACCAGTCAACTGAAATAATCTTTTCACTCTTGGGCTTGGACAAACTAATGCTAACTCTTTACCAGCTTCTCTTGTTCTCTTTAATACTCCAACCAAAATACCAAGAGCAGTGCTATCTAAATAATTAAGAGAAGTATAATCAATTATAAGATTCTTTTTATCTTCAGATAATACTTCTTGTAGTTTTGCTTTGAAATCAGGTGCTGTATATATATCCAACTCCCCACTTACACTAATAACAGATGTACTTTCATCAGTTGTTGTGTGTTCAATAATAAATCCAACCATTGTAACTCCAGAATAATAATTTTAGCTGGCTTCATCACCAGATTCATTTTTCTTTTTGTTTGCAAAACTTTTAGCTGCATCGGTTACTTCTTGTACCTTATTATGAGCAGCTTCAGATAATTCTTCCTTTTTTGCAGCAACCGTTGTTTTCCCTGCTTCAACAGCTTCATGTAATTTTTCTTTTGTTGTTTCTAGTAGTTCTTTGCTTTTTCTTACTAAATCAGCTGTTGTTTCACTAATTTCATGTGCTGTTTTCTCAGCTTTATCTTTTACATTTTCGGCTACATGTTTTATATCTTCTCTTGTTTCACTTCCAGACTTTGGTGCCAATAATAATGCTGCAATTGAGCCTATTAATGCACCAATTCCTAAACCTGCAAGAAAATTTAATACTACATTTTTGTCTTCAGAATTATTGCTCATCTTTATTATCCTCCAAATTTATTTCTTTTTTTGTTTTTAAGGTTTTTATCCCTTCTTTTATTCCTTCAAACAATAATTTTACAGTTCCTGCTGAACTTGATACTGCCTTTGCTGCAGCACCTGTTACTAATCCTAAGTCTAATATTGTTTCTATTTTTGTTAAAATCTTTGAAAGATTATTGATTGATATTTTTGCGTCGTCAGCAATTATATCAACATTTTTGAGTTGAATTCTTGCTTCTGAAACAAAATTATTTGCGTTGCTTATTACACTTCTCACTTCAGATGAAATATCCTCAATGTGAATTCTTACCACTTTTATATCATTCTCAATAGAACTCAATATTTTGTTAAGTTTTTTTATATAAAAAACAAATGCTATTATCAAGAATGATAATGAAAACACTATAATTGAAAGCAAAACATATAAAAGTGTGTTATTCATTGGTTAATCCCACCAAGCATTACTATGAAGACAAAACAATCACAAATGTACACAGCTTAGTATACCCGTTTATCTCATCATTCAATTGAAAATATAAATTCAATTGAAATGATACATTATTATCTTATTTTTTATTTTCTTTTATTCCTCTAATACTTTCTAATCTTTTTTTGAATTTTGCTTCATGACCATTATCAGTTGGTTCATAATATGGAAATTGTAATTCATTGCTGTTTACATACTCTTGTTCTATATAATTATTAGGATAATCATGTGGGTATTTATAATCTTTTCCGTGTCCCAATTTCTTTGCTCCAGAATAGCTAGAATCTCTCAGATGCATTGGAACAGATGTTATTTTTTTGTTTTTAATATCATCATTTGCTTTTTTAATTGCAATATAACTAGCATTGCTTTTGGGTGCACAAGCTAAATATATTGTTGCTTGTGCAAGAGGAATTTGAGCTTCAGGCATTCCCACAAACATCACAGCTTGTGCCGCTGCATTTGCAATAACCATTGCCATAGGATCAGCATTTCCTATATCCTCACTAGCTTGAATCACAAGTCTTCTTGCAATAAATTTAGGATCTTCACCTGCATTGAGCATTCTTGAAAGCCAATATACGGCACCATCAGGGTCTGAACCTCTCATAGATTTTATATAGGCAGATATAATATCGTAATGTTGATCACCATCTTTATCATAACTAAAAGCTCTTTGTTGGGTTGCTTGTTCTGCAATGTCAAGAGTTATTTTTTTGTTTGCTTTTTTAGCATATTTTGCAGATAATTCAAGTGTGTATAATGCACTTCTAGCATCACCGTTTGAAAGATTTATAATATGCTTTAGAGCATTACCATCAATTTCTAATTTTTCTTTTCCTAATCCCTTTTCTTCATCTGATAAAGCTCTTTTTAGCAATTTTTCAATATCATCATCTTTCAACTCTTCAAATTTAAATATTCTACTTCTTGATATGAGTGGAGAATTTACTTCAAAATACGGGTTTTCAGTCGTTGCTCCAATTAAAATTACTGTTCCATCTTCCACATAGGGCAGCAATGCATCTTGTTGAGCTTTGTTAAATCTATGTATTTCATCAATAAATAAAATTGTATTTTTGTTATATGTCTGTTTGACTGATTTTGCTTTTTCTATTACTTTTCTTAGCTCTGGAACTCCACTAGTAACTGCACTAAAATTTTCAAAGTAATTTTTTGTTGTATTTGCAATAATATTAGCTAATGTGCTTTTGCCGCATCCTGGTGGTCCCCAGAATATCATTGAACTTATTTCATCGCTTTCAATGGATTTTCTTAAAAGAGAATCATTTGATAATATGTGGTTTTGACCTGTGAAATCATCAAGTGTTTTTGGTCTCATTCTTGCAGCAAGAGGCTGACTATGGATATTATGTTTTTGTTCTTTTTCAAATAAACCAGACATATCAGCCTCTTACATTTATAACTAATTCTCAGCTATTTTTATGCTGAGTTCTTTTAACTGTTCATCATCAACTGGTGATGGTGCATCTGTCATAGGATCAATCCCACTTGCTGTTTTAGGAAATGCTATCACTTGTCTAATATTATCATCACCTGTAAGAATTGTGATGAATCTATCAATACCGGGTGCTATTCCACCATGTGGTGGTGCACCATATTCAAAAGCTGTCAAAAGATGTCCAAATCTATTTTGAATTTCTTCTTGAGTGTAATTCATCATCTCAAATATTTTGTTTTGAATATCTTTTCTATGAATTCTAATACTTCCACTAGCAAGCTCTGCACCATTACATACAAAATCATAGGCTTGTGATCTCACTCTTCCCGGATCAGTATCCATATATTGAATATCTTCTTCTAATGGCATTGTGAATGGGTGATGTGCTGCATCCCATCTTTTTTGATCTTCATTCCAATCAAACAATGGAAAATTAATTATCCAAGCAAATGCTATTTCATTTGGATCACATAATCCAAGTCTATGACCCATTTCATTTCTTAATGCAGACAAAGCTTGATTGCAGACTTTAGGCTCATCTGCAACCATCATAATCAAATCACCTTTACCAGCTCCAGATATTTTGAATATTTCATCAAGTTCTTCTTGTTTAAAGAATTTAGCAATTGGTGATTTCAATTCACCTGATTCAGTGATGGCTATAATGGCTAATCCTTTTGCACCATATCTCTTAGCCATTTCAGTTAGTTCATCAATTTGACTTCGGCTATAATCAGCACAGCCTTTTGCTACAATTCCCCTAACCTGTTTTGCTGTTTGGAACACTTTGAAATCAGATCTATTTCCAAGTTCTGTGATATTAAATATTTCCATTTCAAATCGAAGGTCAGGCTTATCACAACCATATTTATCCATTGCTTCAGCATAAGTGATTCTAGGAATAGGTTTAAATTTGAGCTTTTTGTCAGTAGCTTTTTCGATTAATTCAATAAAAAGACCATCAATTAAATCAAATATTTGCTCTTGTTTTACAAAAGACATCTCTATATCCAGCTGAGTAAACTCTGGCTGTCTATCTGCTCTAGGGTCTTCATCTCTAAAACATTTTGCTATTTGGAAATACTTATCAATTCCAGAAACCATTAATAGCTGTTTTAGCTGCTGCGGACTCTGAGGCAATGCGTAAAAGCTTCCCGGATATAATCTAGCAGGCACCAAATAGTCTCTTGCACCTTCAGGTGTACTTTTAATTAAAATTGGTGTTTCAACTTCAATAAAGCCATTCCTATCCATATAATCTCGCATCAGCTTTACTATCTTATGCCTTAGCATAAGTCTTTTTTGCATTTCTGGTCTTCTTAAATCTAAATATCTATACTTTAGTCTCACCATTTCATCTGTTGTAATTCCATCTTGTATAGGAAATGGAGGTGTGTTAGAAGTATTAAGGATATTCAATATCTCTATATGAACTTCCACTTGACCAGTTGGCAAATTTGCATTCTCTGTTCCTTCAGGTCTTTTTTGAACAGTTCCTACAATTTCAAGGACAAACTCTGATCTTATAGACTCTGCCATACTAAATATTTTTGGATTTTTTTCTGGATCAATAACAGCTTGCACCAATCCTGTTCTGTCTCTAAGGTCTATAAATATTAACCCTCCATGGTCTCTTGTTCTTTGAACCCAACCTTGAAGAGTTAATTGTTTCCCAATATCATCAATTCCAACTTCACCACAATATTTGGTTCTGGTTTCCATATTTCCTCCAATAGCCGCATTATATACTTAATTTTTAAAAATATATTCTATGATTTTATTCACGCTTAGTTTCACTTGTGAAGAACTATACATATCTCTAATTATAACTTCATTGCTTGCTACTTCATCATCACCTACAATTATAGCAAGCTTTGCACCCATTTTGTCAGCAGTTTTCATTTGAGCTTTGAGACTTTTGCCAATGTAGTCCATATCAGCTGATATTCCAGCTAATCTCATGTCTTTTAGAATATTCACACACATTTCTCTGGCTGGTGAACCGAGGGGTGCTATATAAACTGAAATACTTTTATCTATTGGCAATTGAATATTCAATGAATCTAATGTCATTATTAGTCTTTCAAGACCAAGCCCAAAACCTATTGCTGGAGTTGGTTTACCACCGATATCCTGCACAAGGTTGTCATATCTGCCACCACCGCCAATAGCATTCTGTGCACCAAGTGTGCCTGAAACAAATTCAAATGCAGTCTTTGTGTAATAATCAAAACCTCTTACTAGTCTGGGATCTAGAATATACTCAATATTTAATGCATTTAGATATTTTTGTACATCTTCAAAATGCTTTTTGCAATCATCATCTAAATATTCTACAAGTGTTGGTGATTCAGCAATCAAATCCTTACAATCAGGATTTTTACAATCTAATATTCTTAGTGGATTAGTTTCATATCTATTGAGACAAGAATCACACATCTTTTCAACTTTATTTGAAAGATAATTCTTAAGAGCTTCTTTGTATAATGGTCTGCATTCATTGCAGCCAATAGAATTAAGCTTTAAAGTATAATCATTAAGACCGATTTTATTATAAAAATGGACTACTAATGATATTACTTCAGCATCAATTGATGGATCAGATGAACCAATTACCTCAATTCCCATTTGAGTATGCTCTCTATACCTTCCTGATTGAGGTCTTTCATATCTAAAAAGATTGGCTATATAAAATACTTTGCATACAGGAAGTTTTTCACCTAAATTATGCTGCACATAAGCTCTTATAGCACCAGCAGTACCTTCAGGTCTTAGAGTGATACTTCTATCAGATCTATCTTTAAAAGTATACATTTCTTTTGAAACTACATCAGTAGATTCACCTAGATTTCTAGTAAAAAGTTCTGTATGCTCAAATGTAGGAGTGCGAATTTCCTGCACACCATATAACTTACAGATATCTCTAAACATATTCTCAAGATATTGCCACTTAGGAGTTTCCTCAGGCAATACATCTTTTGTTCCTCTAGGTGCAGTATATTCAGGCATTTAAAACTCCGATATTTGGTATTAAGTACTAAAAGCGAGGAAATCTAATAGATTCCCCCGCTAACTGTAAATATTCTAAAGTCTAGAGTCCACAATGTCAAACTATAAATGTGCTATAACAAACTTAATATAACAAGTTATTTTATTATATATTTTAAGTATTTGTATGTTATCATATTAATATCAGCTCGCGTAGCTCAGTGGATAGAGTGCTTGCCTCCGGAGCAAGAGGTCGTGCGTTCGAATCGCATCGCGAGCACCATTTATTACTTGAAAGGATTATCTCTATGAAAGTTATTATTGCAGTTTTTCTACTAACATTAATCTTCCTGTTATCTAGTTTCCTATTTGCACAAAATGAACTTCCTAGAGTAAGCTATACTCCGCTTTCTGATGAAGCAAAAAGAACAAATGTAATTGAAAAATATTCTGATGTAAAAAAGACAACAGGAAATATTAATCTAGGTAATTATAAACTGGAATACTCCATTCCAGAATCAATTGAAGCTTATGATACTGTTCCAATTGAATATAAACTTATTCAATCTGATGATAAAAGAAGAGTTGCTGTTCAAGCAATTGCTTTTGAAGATCCTGAAAAAGTAAATGATGATACTCTATATGATTTAGCTATTCCGGGAAATATGAATGTAAAACTTGAGTATCTAGGATCAATTGGAGCTGATTTTACAAAAGACAAATATATTCCATTAACTTCAGACCCAAAAACACCAATTAGTCCATTTCCACCATATAAACTCAGAGAATTTGAGACATCATCATCAATTAAACCTGCTGAAGCTGTTTGGTTTAAATTTAGACTTACAAATATAGGAGATACAATTTTAGATCCAGAAGGATTTGGTGCAGCCTTCTTTGAACCAAGAATTGTGAAGTTTAATGATGATGGAAAAATAGAATTTACTGCAAATACCATAAATTCCTACGAAAGATTTAAAACATATTTATACCCAGGAGATTCATATGAATTCTGGGTAAATTTCCATATTGGTGCATTTCATCCACAAGGATATACAACTGGTTTGTTAGAAGGCAAATATCAATTAGAATTGAGATTTGTTTACAGATATCATAGAACTTATGATTGGTGGATTAATGTATGGACAGGTAAACTGTATTCAAAGCTGATAGTTCCTATTACTGTTTCTAATGAAGCAAAAACAACACCAATTAAACCTAAATATATCATAGATGATGACTTGGAAAAAATGCCTGGAATATATGACCGTTTTGAAGAGTTTATGACATCATTCAATATATACCAATCTGCCGAAAAATCTAAGACAATTGAAGATATTTTATATTTACAAGTTGCTCCATGGACTAAACATGTAACACTTAAGTTGATTGCAACGGATCCCAAAGAAATAGCAATTGCAAGAATTCCTGTGAATATATCTCTTGATAGTCTTTTAATCAACTACAATCCTAATAATGTAATGGTTGTTGATAATAATGGTAGAGAAGAACCAGTTATTATAGTTCAGGCAATGCCCGGAATGAGAACCGGTATTCAGCTTGGACCATATCCTGAAAAACATATGAAAGATGAAATTAATGAAATGAAAGAATTGGGTGTTAACTTAATTGCTAACACTGCCGGAGGATGGTGGATCGGAGAACTAAAAAATCCAAATGCATTTAATTTGTTAGCAGCACAATATAAATATTTTTACGATGTTTTAATAAGAGAGGCAGGCATTAAAGCAATTGGTTGGAGTGTTTATCCACCTACTGGAAAAAATTGGTTTGATGCTGTTATTCCATTAATTGGACAATTGGATAAATATTCTAAAACTGAAGATAGTTATCATCCATGGTTACCATATTCAATAGATATCTCTGATCCTCAGGTGCCTTATGTGATAAATGCTTGGGTTAAATATCAATATGAAAGATGGGGAGATTATTGGTTCAAAACAAAAGATGGTAGAGTGCCAATAAGCATCGAAGATAGTTGGGGATGGATGAGAGATGATATAAATATTAGATATCAATTAGGTCCATTATCTATTCAGAAATTTAGAGATTGGGTCAAAGATAAATATTCAAAAATTGAAAATGCAAACTCTGCTTGGAATGCATCTTTTATATCTTTTGAGGAAATAGATCCCCAAGAAGCATATCCCAATAATAATCCTGAGAATAAAGAAACTAAAAATAGCGTTTTTTATGATTGGAGTGTTGCAATGGAAGATTGGGACACTTTCAGAACACAGCTCAGAATGAAGGTTTATGATGAAGCACTTAAATTAATAAGAGAATATATTCCAACTGCATCTTTCGAATTGAGAACAGAGGGAGCTAACCTAGTTATTCCGGGTGATCCTAAATCTGAAAATATGCATCTAAGACATGTCTATTTTTCTCAAAGGAGAAATGCTTTTATATATGATTATGTAAAGAATCATGATGCTGTTCAATTTTATAGCGATTATACAACACTGCCATATTCAACTACTGTTTGGAGAGATGCAATGAAGACAATGGTTGAAAGCGGAATTATTCCAACTTTTTTGCCACAATTTGACCATATGAGAGATATACTATTAAATCCATATTATGGTTTGGAATATAAGACACATTATAATCTAGATCAGCCTTCAAAAGGAATGATGGTTCACTCATTATTGGCAGCATATCCTTGGTGGAAAGCTACCTATGAAGAAGGTGGTGCACCTGGAATAATTTGGTCTGATTTTCTTTGTGATGGATTCGCTACTGAAACCCAAAAGAAAGAACTTAAGCTTTTAAGAGAACATTTCAACAAAATGATAGATGAACAAGAAATAAAAAAAGGACAATAAATATTTGTAACTACTTTTATAATTGTTCGTCTATATATTTGAAAACAACTTGGAGATGCCTGTGACCGCATCTAATACATCAAAATTTGCATTGGCAGAAAATAGTGAAGAATTTGATATTTATATTGCCTTGCTGGAAAGATGTAAACAGCAGGATGAAGAAGCTCTCAGGTCATTTTTTAAACAATTTGAAAAACCTATTTATGGTTTTTTGTATAGAATGCTGAGCAATAAAGAAGATGCAGAAGAAGCTTTGGCAGAAGTATTCATTAAAATTTGGAAATTTGCCTCTTCTTTTGAGGGTGAATCAAAATTTACAACTTGGTTATATAAAATAGCAGCAAACTGTGCTAAAGACAAGCTAAGAAGCAGACTTAAAAGAAAGGAAATTTTCTTTTCTTTCTTCAATAAAAATGATGGAGTTATTGAAAATATTTCTTCAGGCAAAGACAATATTGAATCTGAATATATTAAAAAAGAAACAATTGAATCTATTACAAAAGCAATGGAACAACTAAGCTATGATGATAGATTGCTCATTGAACTTCATCATATTCAAGAATGGGATTATAATCAGATATCCGACTTCTTGGGAATTAAGACTACACAATTGAAAATTAAATTGTTTAGAGCAAGACAAAAATTGAAATCACTACTAGAGGGTGATAATAAATGACAGGATCTATATGCAATGATATTAAAATACTTCTTTTAGACTATGCAAATAACAAACTGTCTGAAAAGGAGAGATTGTTAGTTCAATCCCATATATCTAACTGCATAGAATGTAAAAAGCTGCTTGAAGAAGAAATTGATATATCAAAAATGCTTTCAGATGTAACAGATCCATTGCCAGAAAATGATGTATGGAACAAAATACAAGAAAATATTTCTTATAATCCTTCAAGTTTAAGCAGCTTGAGAAATATTATCAATAAATCTTATGCAAAAATGTTTGCTGCAGTTACTGCAGTTGCTGTCGTATTATTTGTTTTTAATTCATCTTATAAAATTAGTAATAATTCAGACAAATATGATAAGAATAAACAAACTGAAATTGTAAAATGGTCTGATGATCCAATCGCAGAATATACGGAAGCTTTTTTTGAAACCATTGAGGATTTATAATGAAAGTTTGCAAGATTATTTTGATTCTTATACTCAATCTAATTTTTATATGTTCTTCTCAACTACATGCTATAAACGAAAACAAAAAAAGAGAACTTATGAATTTGGGGAGAAAAAGTCATCAAAGCTCTATGTATTATCGAAATATTATTAGGCAATCAAGAATTGCATTAAATAATATATTCAATCAGTATAAACTTGATGAATCAAGGGCAAGAATAGAAATAAATAGATTAAATAAGGCACAATATGACCTGCTGAATCTTCATCATGATAATCAGATAGAAATAAGAGAGCTTCTTACAGAATCTGAATTCAATGAAATTCAAAACATGAGAAATAGAGGCATTCGTCCTGTTCCACCATCAGATAGACAACTAGAATCTATGATGCCTCTAATGTTTAGTCCGTCAATAATAAATCAGCTAAACCTGACAAAAGATCAAAAAAATAAATTGTCAAGTATTACAAGAATGAATGATGAAAGATCAAGATTGTTAAGAACTTTAAGGACAGAGTCTGAGAGAATATTTATTGCATATTCAAAATATGATATAAACAAATATTCATTGAAATCTCAAATCAATTCTATAAATAATATTCAAAAAAAACTTTCTGAAAATACTTTGTCCATAGAGAAAGAAATAAGAAAAGTGTTAAATGAAAGTCAATTTAATAAGTTTAAATCATTACAGCCTAGAATACCACTTAATAGAGGTCCTCAGCATTCACCAAGAAGAGGATGGCAAATGAATTATGATTTTGATGATGCTAATTTAACAGAACAATATTACCATCAAGTTTCCTTGCGGTTTCAAACTCTCTTTTTGCCTGTCTAATAAACAGATCAGCATTTGTTGATGCATCAATATCATTAGTTTCTAAATAATCCATCAGACTAAAACAAGCCTGCTTTACAAGTCCCGTAGCCATTATTCTTCTTTGATTAGCTGGATTCTGAGAAGTGGGAACAGGAATTGAACTGAGAAAATCTCTCATTCTGTCAAGTTTTTGAATTAGTCCTCTTAATGATGCAAAATATGATTCTCTTGATATTTTTTCTTTATTAAAAGATAGCAAATCTCTATCATACTGCCTCAAAACTTCAGCAAAATGATTATCGAATGATTTTCTAAGCATTATATATCGATTGTTTAAGATTGGTATATCAGGGGAAGACTGTATTTTTTTTAATTCAGCTAAAACATTTGAAGATTCACCAAATAATCCCATTGATGCATTTACTACTGCTAATCTTTCATAAGCTCTCCAATCATTCGGATTTAGCTTAATAGCTTCTCTATATGAATTTGCTGCATCATCAGGTTTGCCATCATTCCAAAGTTTGTCGCCTTCAATCATTTTTTTGACAGCTGGTGTTGTTACATTAACACCTGTTGTTGAAGATGGTCTATTAGGTGCTAGAACAATATCTTTCGGAATTTTTTCTGATTCTTCTTGAGATATATTTTTAGCTTCAACAGGTGAAGTATTATTATTTTCAGACATTATAACTTCTGCTATTGGTCCCGTTTGAGAATCCGGTATAGTTTTGTTTTCCATTTGTTTAATTCTTTCTCTTGCAGATTCTACAGATATGCTGTCAGCACCAACCATAATAGCTCTTCCTAGCTCACTATATGCATCTCTAAATAATCCTTTTGCAGCAAAAGCTTCTGAAAGTTTAATTCTAAGTTCACCATTTGATGGATCTTCATTTACAGCTTTTTGGTATTGATTAATTGCTTCTGCAAGTTGGCCTTCTGATAATTTTTTTTCAGCACTTTGAGCAATTTCCTCAGCTGTTGGTTTTGAAGGTGCTGTTTCAGAAGTAATAATGGCAGATGATTGACCTTCTTCGATTGGTCTATTTAGGTTCAATATTGGCAATTCGGAAAATGCTGTATTTGCAATTTCAATAACAGCGTAACTAGCAGCTGCCTGCATAGAATTATTTAAGTCTAAAATATTATCATTATTTGCTCTTGCAATTCCTTTTGACTCCCAATTTTTATTATCTACTGAGCCAAGCCATACTATGAGAGTGACAGAATTATCTTTTATAGAAATTTCTGCAAACGCTGCGTAATCATAACCTAATTCTTTTGCAACTTTTATTTTTTCTTCATTAGGGGAGTAACTTGAAATATTATCTTCTGTGAGTCTTTTTTCAAGCAGTGCTCTTTGCACACTTACAGAATCCCTATTAAAAATTATTGCTTCAACCTTATTTGTGTCCTTGAAGTATGTTTTAAGAGCTTTTGTTGCAGAATCTGCAAGTTCTATTGTAGCTTGATTACCCTTGACTGTAGGAAATATTAAAACAACTGGTACATTATTATTACTTTGAGCAAACAACTGCCCAATACTGAAAAAACAATATAGAAAAACTGCAAATAGAAACTTTTTCATTTCAATTTTTTATTTCAATCTTTCAATCAAGTCCTCTGCATTTCTTATACCATTTTTTGCTGCATCTACATTTCTGCCTTTGTCTATATCTTGTTGAAAAAGCTGTTTAGCTCTTTCAGCAGCAGCAACCGCTTCAACATTTCTTCCTTCACTTTCAAGAGTAAATGCTCTGTTTAATAATGTATTAGGGTTTGGTTGAGTTACATCTGATCTTCTATCAGTATCTTGAGAAGACCTTTGATTATTATTAGACGAAGGACTTTGTATATTATTTTCTCTATTTTCCCTATCTCTTGGTACTACTTGCATATCTGGAACAGCAGCAGGTACAGGTCTATTTGGTGCTGTTCTTCCTGTTTCTCTCTGAGGAGGAGGTGGAGGAGGTGTGGATTCCTCTGCCTTTCCGGTTTGCTCAGGAAATACATATACACTAGGTGCAGGAGTTTGTTCTGTAGTACTTTCTTCTGGACCTGATGGTGGCCTAATATTATTTTTTTCATTTATAGGAGACATATTTGAATTTATTCCCGGTTTGTTTGTACCAGATGGAGGAATTAAAAGTAAAGCAACAGCAACTAATATAACAAAAATTACTGCAGATATTATTACAGGCAGTGGAATTGGAAGTTTAAAAGATTTTTTAGGCTTATCCTCTACAACAGCAGGTGTCATTGGAAGCTCACCAGACATTTTCTTTTTGAGTATATCCAATTTTTCTTTATCAGCAGCACTATCTGGATTAAGTTTTAATATAATATCATATTGTGCAATTGCTGCCTTTAATAAATTTTTGGCAAAATCAATATTCCCAGCTTCCATTTCTTTATCAGCTTTTCTTTCATAAACAAGAGCAACCATAGAATGAGCTGATGCACTGTCTGGAAACCTTGATGTTATCATATGTCCTTTATCCAAAGCACCATCAAAATCTAAAGACTCATACAATCTCCACATTTCCATCAATTGCTCAGCTAATGATGTGGGTTCTGAATCCTGTAGTTTCTGTTCAGGCTGAGAATTTGTTTGTTGGCTTTTATTTTCATCTTGTTTTTTTATAGGCTTTCCACAATGTGGACAAAACCTTGCATTTTCAATTGTTTCTTGAAAGCAATTTTGACACTTCATATTTTTTCCACACGCTTCTAATTAAATAAACTATTATTACTGTTTGCTATGCTTATACCAAGATGTTCATATGCAGACTTCATTGCAGTTCTACCTCTTGGAGTTCTGTTAAGAAAACCAATTTGTATTAAATAGGGTTCATGCACATCTTCAATGGTATCTGTTTCTTCACCAATTGCAGATGACAGTGTTTCAAGACCAACAGGACCACCTTCAAATTTTTCAATTATTGTCCTAAGAAGTCTTCTGTCTGATTCATCAAGACCCATGTTGTCAATTTCTAACATTTCAAGCCCCTCTTTCGCAACATTTAAATCTATCACGCCATCAGCTTTTATTTGGGCATAGTCCCTTACCCTTCTTAACACTCTATTTGCAATTCTTGGTGTTCCTCTGGATCTTAATGCAATCTCCCCTGCTCCATCAGGTGTAATCGGAACATCTAATATTTCTGCAGATCTCATTATAATTGTCTGCAAACTTTGTATATCATAAAACTCAAAATTATGAACAATTCCAAATCTGCCTCTGAGTGGTGATGTAATCAAACCAGCTCTGGTTGTGGCACCAACAAGAGTAAATCTTGGAATGTCAATTTTTAAGGTTCTTGCACTGGGACCTTTACCAATTATAAGATCCAACTGAAAATCTTCCATTGCAGGATATAATATTTCTTCAACAGATCTATTTAATCTATGTATTTCATCAATAAACAACACAGAATTAGGTTCAATATTTGTTAATATTGCTGCCAAATCACCAGGTCTTTCAATTGCAGGTCCTGATGTTGATTTTAAGGTAACACCCATTTCATTTGCAATAATGAGTGCAAGAGTTGTTTTCCCTAAGCCAGGTGGACCATAAAGCAATACATGATCTAACGCTTCATTCCTCATTTTGGCAGCGTCTATAAAAACTTGCAGACTACTTTTTATTTTATCTCTGCCAATGAATTCTC
>JBDNDK010000031.1:0-17492 GCA_046719185.1 Armatimonadota bacterium | reverse complement strand
ATGGAAAAGCATAATATATCACAGGCACTATCTCTTTCAACAGTTGGTTTTCTGCACAATTATCACGATGGAAATGCAGAAACTTTAAGGGTATGTGAACAACATCCAAATATTATGCCTGTTGCTACAATAGATCCCAGAGGATATTTTGGTCCTGCAGGAACAGTGAAATCAATACTTGATAGAGGCTTCAAGGCACTAAGATTTTTCCCTGAGATTCAGAACTGGTCAACAGATCACTCCACTTTTCAAGATATAGTTGATGAATTGGATGGAGTAACAATACCTGTGATAATTCAAGCAAATATATCTGGATTGCTAAGCTCTCTAGTAAAAGTTTTCAAAGGGAAAAATGTGAAGCTCATACTTGATGGTGTGATGTTTGAAACAATTTCAGAAGCTGTTTCAATAATGAAAAAAAATGATAATGTTTTGCTTGGCACTTCTAACATTAGAGTTCCCAATGCATTGAGATTTCTTGTTGATCAAGTGGGTTCACATAGATTAGTTTATGGTTCTGGAACACTAAGCAGCTCAATTTATGCTGCAATTAATTATATACAAGATAGTGATATTTCAGATGAAGACAAATCAAAAATATTTTCTGAAAATCTAAAAGGTTTACTAGGAGGCTGATTTGCCTGTTATAGATGTTAATGCTGAAGTAGGAACCACTCCAATTTGGGGTGTACCTTTTACAGATGCTAACCTAATAAGAAGTATGAACAAATATGCAGTAGAAAAAACCATCACTGCATCAACTTTGGCACACTCTTGTGATTTTAAAAGAGGCAATGCTCAAGTAGCAAAAGTTTGCACAACAAACAACAATATAAAAGGCTGCCTTGTTGTTAATGTAAACTATCCTGAGCAATCTCAAGATGATATGAAAACATATCTTGCAGAAGATTATTTTGCAGGGCTTTTGATTTCTAATGGTCAAAGAGGAAGACCTGTAACGCTTGAAGAAGCTGAAGAGCTTTTAAATGCTTATAGAAGATATATAAAGCCAGTATTCTTGAGAGTGAATAATCAAGAATCACTTCTAGCTGCAAATGAAATAGCAAAAGAATTTGTTCAAATGAAATTCATTCTTCTTGGTATGGGTGGAGATGACTGGAGACTTGCAACAATGCTTGCAGAAAAAACACTTAACTTAGTGCTTGAAATATCCGGAAGTTTTAGCCCAGATAAAATACAATTTGCAGTTGAACATATTGGCTCACACAGAATGATGTATGGCAGTAGTCTTCCCTATTCAGATCCATCAACTGTTATAGGTCTTGTAGAAGATGCTAATATCACAGATTTGGACAAAAAAAACATCTTTGAAAACTGTGCTAGAAGAATATTTGGCTGGAAAGCATAGAAAATATTATATTGAAATAATTTTAAGGAGACATTAGATGAGTTTAGCAAATGATATTACTGCAGATAGATTTGATAATGAGGTTATCAATTCTGATATACCTGTGATGGTAGATTTTTGGGCTGAATGGTGTGCACCTTGCAAAGCATTAATTCCTACAATTGACCAACTTGCAGAAGAATATAATGGCAAAATAAAAATTTTCAAAGTGAATGTTCAAAATGAACCTAGCATAGCAAGCAAGTTTGGTGTAACAAGCATCCCAACTCTTATCATATTCAAGAATGGTGAAATTGTTGACAGAATGGTTGGAAGCCAATCAAAAGCAAACCTTGTAACAAAAATAGACAAAGCTTTATAAAATAAATAACAGGGATATTATTATGGCAAATTCACAAATTGCAGCTCAATTATACACTCTAAGAGATTTTGCAAAAAATCCCAAAGACCTATTCAACACACTAAAAAAAGTAAAAGAAATAGGCTATGAAAATGTACAGGTATCTGGTATATGTCAGATGGATTGGTCTGATTTAGGTAAAATGCTCAAAGATACTGATTTGAAATGTGTTGCAACCCATATTGGTTATGACAAACTCTTAAATCAAATATCGGATATGATAGCAGACCATAAAAAAATTGAATGCAATTATGTTGCAATTGGTTCTCTACCAATGGATAAATACACTAAAGAAGGCTTGAAACAATTTGCAAAAGATGCATCACAAGCAGCTAAAATTTATAAAAGTGAAGGGATCACTTTTGGATATCATAATCATTCTTTAGAATTTCAAAAATTTGATGGCAAGCTAGGTATGGATATTCTTTTTGAAGAAAGTGACCCTGAACTTTTTACTTTTGAAATAGACACTTATTGGGTTCAGCATGGTGGTGGAGATGTGGCATGGTGGATTGAAAAATGCGAAGATAGAATCCCTGTGATACACCTCAAAGATATGGCTGTTAAAGGAAATGATCCAATTTTCGCTGAAGTAGGTGAAGGAAATCTCAGATGGCAAGCAATACTAGAATCCTGTAAAAAAGCTGGAGTAGAATACTATATTGTTGAGCAAGATGAATGTCAAAGAGATCCATTTGACAGTTTGAAAATCTCACTTGAAAATCTTAAGTCTTTTGATATTAAATAAATAATATGACCTCACACAAAACTGTTACTAAAGCTGCTGGCATAATGATGGTAGCAATTTTTGCCAGCCGCTTGCTTGGACTAATAAGAGATCTTCTTATCTCAAGGGAATTTGGACTCTCAGGTTTGGTAAGTGCATATACTGTAGCGTTCAATCTTCCTGATTTGTTATATTTTTTCCTTTCTAGTGGTGCATTATCAGGTGCTTTTATTCCTGTTTTCACTGAAAGATTCCAAACAGGCAGAAAAACTGAGGCATGGCAAATATTCAGCATTATAGCTTGTTTTATGGTATTAGTGCTTCTCACAGTGATTGCTATTAGTGAAATATTCACGGATCCTCTTGTGAGAATATTAGCAGCACCTGGATTTGCTGCAAATGAACCAGAACTTGTTCCTCTTGTTGTGAAGTTAACAAGAATTATTTTGCCTTGTCAGCTCTTTTTCTTCCTTGGTGGATTGATGATGGGAACTCTGGAATCTAGACAAATGTTTGCTGCTAGGGCTGCAGGACCTGTGATATATAATCTAGGAATTATATTTGGTGTTGTGGTTTTAAGCAGATGGATTAGTATTGAAGGTCTTGCTTGGGGTGCAATGATAGGAGCATTTGCAGGAAATATTGGTTACACATTCTATTGTATGAAAAAAGCAGGATTTGAATTTCATCCTAGTTTGAATATTTTTCATCATGGAGTTGTGCAGGTTGGAAAACTGGCATTACCTGTAATTCTTGGTTTGAGTCTTCCTCAGATTGATATAATAATCAATAGATGGTTTGCAACTTTTGTATCGGATATTGCACCGGGTGCTCTTAATTATGCAAATAGGCTGATGCAGGTGCCTCTTGGTGTATTTGCTCAGGCAGCTGGTACAGCAATTCTCCCCACTCTTTCAGCTCTGGCAGCTAGAAAAGCTATTGATGAACTAAGAAGCTCACTTAGTTTTGGATTAAGAGCTGTTCTTGCATTAAATATTCCTGCATCATTATTTATGGTAGTGATGGCTGATCCAATTGTTAGGACAGTTTTTATGACTCCGGGTGGTGAATTTAAGCATTCAGATGTTCCAGCAACAGAAATTGGTGTGATTATGTATTGTGTAGGAATTTTTGCTTGGGCAGGACAAGCAATAGTAGCAAGAGGGTTTTTTGCAATGCAGGATACTATCACTCCAGTGGTGCTTGGTAGTGTTGTTACTATATTCTTTATACCAATGAATTTTATATTTATGAAAATGTTTGGACATGGTGGTCTAGCTCTTGCAACTTCTGTTGCGGCAACAATACATCTGTTAGGCTTAATTTTATTTATCAGAAAAAAAACAGGAGGCATTGAAGGAGCAAGAGTAATAAAATCCACAACAAAGATTATTATTGCAGCATTTGTGATGGCAATTTGCTGTTATGGGGTGAGAGTAGGTGTATCAAATACAATTGGAAGTTGGAATGTACTTGATGGAGATATAAAAAACCCTGTTGCTTTTATACAATTAATAAATGCTTCAAAAGATAACACTTCACTAAAATTAAAAAATAATCTCAGCAAAGATACTATAACTGCCTTTGATTCAAAAATAAAATTACAAAGATTAGAAAAAGACCTAAAAATAATTGTTAGAGACAATTTCAATGAAATAATAGCAAATGATAATCTAAATAAACCAGAAATTATTGAATCATTAATATTATCATCAAAAACAAAGAGATTGCTAACTGCAAAACCCAATGATAGAAAATATTTGAACAGACTGATAATAGAGGATGCTTATGCTCCAAAGATTAGAAGAATTTCAGATAGAAGTTCTTATTTCACAAAAATTATGATGGAAAAACCAGAAAAAGACTTATCAGATGAAAAATCTCCTTTGATTGATGAAACAGAAATCCATAACTTATATGCTCTACTTTCAGTTATATTTGCTCCAGACAAAAACATAGATGAAAGAAATACATTAAAATTATCAAATCACATAAAAACAACTTCTTTTTCTGAAAAAGACCAAGAACTTGTAAAACAATTTTTTAGTGAATATATCAATGCAGAAAAGCTCCCCGACCTTCTTAATAATGATATCAATGCTGTAATTTCAAAGTATGATTTGTCAAACTCCAATTCTAGTCTTGAGGGAAAAAAACTTATAAAATCAAACAGAATTATTTTGCAAGCTTTATATGAAAAAGAAATTAAACATAGAAGTATCCATTTAGTAGAAAGCTGGAGCGGTGCAGTATTATCACTTCTTATATCTATGTTCATTGCTTCAATTGTATATCTTCTTGTTTTAAGACTTCTAAAATCTGAAGAATATAGCTTTGTTTCTGATTCCATCAAACGCCGCCTTAATAAATCTTGAAATAAAATTCAGCAAAATATAATCTAATTTCAATTGACTTATGCCAATCATATTTATATGATAAATATGAAATATATGAAATATCAGACAAGGATAATTTGTATGCCAAAAAAAGTTAAGACAGAAGATAATTTTGTAGGAACTGTTACAGTTGGAGAGAGAGGCCAGATTGTAATTCCTTCTGAAGCTAGAAAAAAACTAGACATAAATGCTGGAGAAAAACTATTGGTTATATCTCATCCATCAGAATCTGCTCTTATCATTTGCAAAATGGAACAGATGAGAGATTTTATGACAAATATTCTAGATATAATAAGCAAAGCCGAGAGTAAAATTGCTGAAAACAAATAATTATGGAGGATAAAATTGAAAAAAGTATATTTGGTGTTATTTCTGTTGATTTTATCAATACCTTCGGTTGCAGATGAAAACAATGAAATAAACACTTTTAATATCACTATTGAACAAGCAATTCAGACTGCAATTAAAAATAGTCCGGATATTTCAGCAAAAGCTGAACAAGTGGAAGCCTCAAAAGCTGGAGTTGATGAAGCAAGAAGTGCATATTTCCCAAAATTTAGCGGTCAAGTAAAACATGTAAGACAAGGACCAGAACAAAGTATATCACTTCCTAATTTGGGAACTGTAAATTTGTTTCCCAAGGAGGATACATCACTTGCTGGTATAGCAGCAATGCCTATAGATATAAATGGTAAAATTGGGCATGCTAATAGTCTTGCTAGATATCAACTTGAAATAGATTTATATAACTACAGAAATGAAGTAGAAAAATTGATATTTAGTGTAAAAGAAGCATATTTTGAACTTTTAAGAGCAATAGATGCCAAAGAAGTTGCCCAAGCTTCTGTTAATGTAGCAGAAGAAAGATTAAAAAATACCCAAGCAAGATTTGAAGCTGGAACAGTGCCGAAATTTGATGTTACCAGTGCACAGGTTGAGCTTGCAAACTTAAACCAATTGCTAATTTCAAGAAATAATGCAATAAATATCGCAAGAGCAAATCTTAATAGAATATTAGCAATAGACCTAAATACAGAAACAATTCCAGAGAAGAATGATATAAAAATTTCAGAATATATCCCTGATTTAGATGATTCAATACAGACTGCATACAAAAGAAGAGCTGAAATAATGATTGCAAAAAAAGCAATTGATGCACAAAAAGCTAATATAAAACTTCAAAGAGCAAACTATTTGCCAACACTTGGATTCTCTTATATTCATAACTATAATCCTGAACCTAGCGGACTATCAGGATCAAAGAATCAATGGTTTGCAACATTGCAATTGGAAATTCCATTGTGGGATACAGGAACAACTAAAGCAAAAGTGGACAAGGCAAAAGCTCAGATGAAGCAAAGTGAAAATCAGCTTGAACAAGCACAGCTTGGCATAGGATTTGAAGTTCAATCAGCTGTTGTATTGCTTAGAGATGCAATAGAAAGAGTGAGCACAGCTGGAGAAAATGTTAGTCTTGCAGAAGAAGCATTAAGACTAGCTAATATAAGATATGATGCTGGAATATCAACAGCTATTGAAGTAACAGATGCTCAGAGAGCTTTAACAGAAGCCAGAGTTAATCTGAACAATGCTAGATATGATTATGCAATATCAGTAGCTAGATATGAGAGAGCAACATCATCTCAACCTGAAATACAACAAATTTCGATAATTGATTAAGAATAATATTGAAATATAAGGAAGCCAATATGAAAAAAGTATTGATACTAGTTTTGATTATTGCAGCAATAATGAGTTTTTTTTATGCTAGAGCAAATAAACTAAAGCCTGCAAAACCTCAGCCTACTAAAACTGAGCTTTGGGAACAAAATGGTGTACCTGTTGTATTAGAAAATATTATAAAAGGTGATATGGAACATACAATTGAGGTAACAGGGAATATTCAGGCTCTTGATAAAGTTGAGCTTTCTGCAAAAATTGGTGGTAAAGTAGCAAAAGTTAACTTTAGAGAAGGAGACACTGTTAAGGCTGGTGATGTGGTGATAGTATTAGACCAAGAAGATGCCAGAAGTCAATTAGAACAAGCCAAAGCTGGATTAAGAGCAGCTGAAGCTATGCTTTCACAGGCAAAAACAAGTCTTAATGTAGTAAAAATACAGACTGATGCAGGTGTCAAGCAAGCAGAAGCAGGAGTTAAATCTGCTGAAGCAAGATTAGAGGTAGTAAAAAATCCTGCAAGGAGCCAAGAGCTGCAATCTGCAAAGAATGAAGTAGCAAGTGCAAAAGCCAGCTATGATGTAAGCAAATTAAACTATGATAGACAGAAGAAGCTTCTTGAAGAAGGTGCCATTTCTCAAGCAATGTTTGATATTACTAAGGCAGAATTTGCATCAGCAGAAACAAGATATAATAATGCAAAAGAAATGCTTTCTATGCTTACAGAAGGTGGAAGAAGGGAAGATGTATTAAGTGCTGAAAATGCATTAAGAGCTGCAAAAGAAGATTTAAGAACAGCAAAAGCAAGACAAGCAGAAGTATTACTCAGAAATGAAGATGTAAAAAGTGCACAAGCAGGTGTTGAAAGTGCAAAAGCTGCTGTAAAACTAGCACAACAACAGCTATCTTATACATATGTAAAATCTCCTATAACAGGAAAACTTTCTATGAGAAATACAGAGCCTGGTCAGGTGATTGGTGCTGGTATGCCTCTTGGTGAAGTAGTTGCATTGAATACTGTATATTTTGAAGGCGAGCTTTCAGAAAAAGAACTTCTTAATGTAAAAAATGGAAATAAAGTGAAAGTAAAAATTGATGCAATTACTGGAAGAACATTTGATGCTTATGTGGATACAATATTTCCAACTGGCTCAATATCCAGCAGAAATTTTCCTGTAAGAATAATAATTGAAGATAATTCTTATATTATAAAACCAGGTATGTTTGCAAGAGGCAATATATTAGCAAGTATAGAAAAAGATGTGATGCTTGTTCCTAAAGATGCTATAGAACTTAGACAAGGTTCAAATATGGTATTTAGAAAGAAAGATAATAAAGCAGAAAGAATTGATGTGAAAATTATTGCTCAGAATGCAAAATGGGTGCAAATTGAACAACCCACAAAGCTAAAAATTGGTGACAGAGTGGTAACAAGGGGCAAACAAGCAGTTGAAGATGGCTCTTTGCTTCTAATTGAAAAAAACAAACTATAAAATTAGTGCCTTAAGGGAGATTATTTATATATGTGGTTAACTAAAGTATCTATTAGGCGACCTATATTTCTTTTGATGTTCATTTCAGCTTTGCTTTTGATGGGCTACTTAGCTAGGGAAAAAATGCCTTTGCAGCTATATCCTGATGTTGAGTTTCCCTTTATAACAATTATCACCACTTATCCGGGTGCTGGTCCAAATGAAATGGAAACCTTGGTAAGTGAAAAAATAGAAAAAGCTGTTAGTTCTATTGGAAGATTAAAAAATATCACTTCATCATCTCAAGACAGTGTATCAGCAGTTGGTTTAGAATTTAAGCTTGGAACTGACCTTGATGTAGTTGCAGCTGATGTAAGAGATAAAATTGGAGCTATAAAAGGTGATTTGCCTAAGGATGCAGAAGAGCCTGTAGTTTTGAAAGTTGATATTTCTTCAATGCCAATTATGACAATTGCAGTTACAGGTCCTCAATCACCAAAAGAACTGAGAATTTTAGCAGACAATGTTATTCAAGACAGATTATCCAAGGTTGAGGGGGTTGCTGGTGTTAATATTTCTGGTGGTGAAGAAAGAGAAATATCTGTTGCTGTAGATAAAGACAGACTTCAAGCTTATGGTCTCTCTCTAGCACAAATTGTGGAATTTATAAGAGCATCTAATCTAAATGTTCCTGCAGGTTCTATAAAAGAAGGAGCTAGGGATTATTCTGTAAGAACGGTTGGAGACTTTGATACTACACAGCAAATTGCTGAATTAAGACTTCCAATAGAAGGAAGAGATGGCAAACCAGACAGTACAATTAGATTAAGTGATATTGCAAAAATAGAAGACACAGTAAAAGAAACTACTGTTTATACAAGAATAAATGGTGAACCTAATATCACAATTGACATTCAAAAGCAATCTGGTGCTAATGAAGTAAAGACTGCTGATGGAGTAAAAAAAGAACTAGAGGGATTAAAAACAGTTCTTCCACATGGAGTGAATCTTGAGTTAGTTTATGATGGTTCAATACATGTTAAAGATTCTATAAATGATGTTATGAGAAGTCTTTATGAAGGAATCTTCCTTGTTGTAATTATTATATTCCTATTCCTTCATACTACAAGAGCTACATTTATAGTGGCTCTTGCCATACCAACATCACTCATTGCAACTTTTGGACCACTGCATTTATTTGGTTTCAGCGTAAACTTTATGACAATGCTTGGTATGGCTGTTGTTGTTGGTATTTTGGTTGATGACTCAATAGTTATTCTGGAAAATATTGAAAGACACCTTAAAATGGGTGAAAATCCTATTGAGGCTGCATACAATGGTAGAACAGAAATAGGTCTTGCTGCTGTTACAATTACAGCTGTTGATATGGTTGTATTCATACCAATTGCATTTATGGGTGGTATTGTTGGTCAATACTTCCAGTCTTTTGGTATAACTGTTGCTGTTGCAACTGGTTTTTCGCTTTTGATGTCTTTTACTCTCACACCTATGCTTGCATCTAGATGGCTGCAAATGCATGAAGACAAAAAGAAACAAGAAAGAGAATTAATTGAAAGAATACAAACGAATGATATAAAAAGATTTGATAGATTCAACTATTTTATAAGCAAAATATTCTCATTTTCTGAAAGAAATCTGGATAAACTCAATCATAGCTACAGACAAACACTTGAATGGGCACTTGAACACAGATATTTTATTGTGATTGTAGGAATAGTTTCTTTGCTGGTAGTATTTTCTATTCCTATGCCTATTCCACAGGACATAAAGAATCCTGAATCCATTAAACAATTGATGCCTAGAATAATAATATTTATTCTGTCAACACTTTTAGTAGTACCTGCGATTATAAACAAAGGAAGCAGAAGAGCAGCAAGTATTTTTTATACTGTGATGACTTTAATCACATTTACTGTTTTCATTCCTTTTGGATTTGAATTTTTCCCTAAAACTGATGAGGCAATGTTCAAAGTGGAAATAAGAACTGCCCCTGGAACATCTCTTGAAGAGACAAATGCTGTTGTTGAACAAATAGAAAGTGTTATTGATAGTTTGCCAGAGATTCATGGGAAAGATGCATATTATTTAGCACAGGTTGGTCAAGCATCTAGTGGTGGATTTGGTGCTGGTGATACAGGACCACAATATGCTGTTATAAACGCAAGAGTTGTTGAAAAGCATGAGAGAGAAAGAGGAATAAAGGAAATTGTTGATCATTTAAATAAAGAATTTGCAAAAATTTCTGGTGCAGAAAGAATAGTTGCAATAATTGGTGATGGGGGTCCTGGTGGCGGTATTTCTATGGAAATTCAAGGAAGAAACATGGATGATATGCTAAAAATGGCAAGAACTGTAGCAGATACAATTAATGCTGTTCCTGGTGCAATCAATGTGGATATATCTTGGAAAGAAAGTAAACCTGAAAGAAGAATTGATGTTGATAGAATAAGAGCTGCTGAAATGAATATGTCTGTTGCTCAGATAGCAATGGCAGCAAGAAATGCAATTGATGGAGACGACAGCGTAAAACTCAGAGATGAAGGTAATGAATATCCAATAAACGTTAGATTTGATGAAAAATTCAGATCTGAAGCTGGAGATGTTGAAAACATAATTATTGCATCAAAAAATGGTGCTCCTGTATATTTAAAAGATGTAGCAAACATTGAGTATTCTTTTGCTCCTTCAAAAATAGACAGAAAGAATAGACAAAGAGTTGTATATGTTAATGCTGAAGTCGCAACAGGTTTTTCACTTGGTAATGTTCAAAATCAAATAAATGCAAAACTAAAAGAACTGCCTAAAATACCGGGTGTAAGCATTAGAGTTGGCGGACAGAGTGAAATTATGAACGAGAGTTTTGGCTATATGATAAGTGCTTTAATTCTTGCAATAATTTTAGTTTATATGTTAATGGGTGCTTTGTTTGAATCATATCTAACACCTTTTGTTATTATGCTTAGCTTGCCTCAAGCTCTTGTTGGAGCTTTGCTTGCATTGCTTATTACAGGAAAAACTTTGAATATAGTTTCTATGATAGGTATGATAATGCTTGTAGGTCTTGTTACAAAGAACGCTATCTTGCTAGTGGACTACACAAACACATTAAGGGTGAGAGGTAAAAATAGAACAGAAGCAATAACGGAGGCAGGACCAACAAGGCTCAGACCTGTTATAATGACCACACTTGCTATGGTATTAGGTCTCTTGCCAACTGCAATTGCACATACAAGAGGTGCCGAGGTCAGGGCTCCTATGGCAATAGCTGTTATAGGTGGTTTAATATTATCTACGCTGCTTACATTGATTGTTATACCTGTTGTGTATACAATAGTAGATGATACTTGGATGGGATTTTTGAAAAGATTTTTCCCAAGAAAATATCAAAGAACAATTGAAAAAGGATTTATGGCTCTCACAAGTGAAAGTGAGTTAGATAAGCAAAAACCAGATGAAGACTTCTTCAAAAATGATTTGTAAAATAGGAGATCATTGAAATTAAGTTCAATATAATCTGCAAAGACCCCGACTCAAAAGCGAGAAGGGGTCGGCTTCATTTGAAACATGGCACAGTTGAAACACCTGTCTTTATGCCTGTTGGCACACAAGGCACAGTAAAAGCTACCAGTCAACAAGAATTAGATGAAATTGGTTTTAGAATAATATTAGGAAACACCTATCATCTATATTTAAGACCTGGGCATGAGCTGATTAAAAAAGCAGGTGGGCTGCATAAATTCATTAATTGGAATGGATGTATGCTAACAGACTCTGGTGGTTTTCAAGTATTCAGTCTTGAGCATATCAGAGAGATAAATGACAATGGAGTGATATTTAGATCATATATAGATGGCTCATACCATGAGTTTACTCCGGAGAGTGTGATGGCTGTGCAGTCTGCAATTGGTGCAGATATTGTGATGGCATTTGATGAATGTGCACCATACCCTTGTAAAAAAGAATATGCACGATCAGCTATGATAAGAACCCATCAATGGGCACAAAGATCTTTTGAAAATGCTGATAGAGAACAGGCATTTTTTGGAATAGTGCAGGGAAGTGTATTTGAAGATTTAAGAGAAGAAAGTGCAAAATTTATATCTTCACTAAATACAGATGGAATTGCAATAGGCGGAGTATCTGTTGGTGAAGGTCAGGATTTGATGATGAAATCTGTTGATTGGTCTATGCCACATATTCCAATTGAAAAACCAAGATATTTAATGGGTGTTGGCACACCAGAAGATATTTTGGAAGCAGTTGAAAGAGGGATTGATATGTTTGATTGTGTGCTTCCATCAAGACTTGGCAGAAATGGATCTTTATACACATCTTATGGAAGAATAAATATAAAAAATAATAGGTATATTGATGATTTTTCAGCTGTTGACCCTGAATGTGGATGTTGGCTTTGTCAAAATTACAGCTCTGCATATCTAAGACATTTATATAAATCAGATGAAATACTTGCAGCAAGATTAGCAACCTATCATAATTTATATTTCTACAGAAAACTAATGGAAAATATAAGAGCAGCTATTGAACTTGGACAATTTTCTAAGTTCAAGAAGGAATTTCTGAGTAAATATCATAAGATGAAAAATATTGTTCATGATGAGTTTCCAAGAAAGGAGAATAACAATGTCAGAAAAAGAAGTTACCTTGGAAACCGTGAAAGCAAACCCAAAGGTTAAGACTTTTATTCAATATGCAAATAAAGCACTAGATGCATTAGGTTATACAGAGCATGGTTTTAGACATGCTGGAATAGTGGCAGAAAGTGCTAGAATGATATTGCAAAGCCTTAATTATGATGATAGGATTTGTGAGCTTGCAGCAATTGCAGGATATCTACATGATCTAGGCAATGTGGTAAACAGGCATGGGCATTGTGAAACAGCAGCTCTTATAGCATTCACTTTGCTTAATGAAATAGATATGCCTGTTGATGAAATTGCTGATGTGATTGGTGCTATAGGAAACCATGAAGAAGAGCTTGGAGCACCCACAAGTGCCATTGCCGCAGCTTTGATAATAGCAGACAAATCTGATGTACATCATTCTAGAGTTCAAAATGAAAATCCTTTGACTTTTGATATACATGATAGAGTGAATTTTAGTGTTCAAAAATCACAGCTTCAAGTGGATAATGACAATAAAAATATAATATTAGACCTGACAACAAATGAACAATCAGCCACTGTGATTGAGTATTTTGAGATATTTTTAATTAGAATGCTTATGTGCAGAAGAGCTGCAGATTTTTTCGGATACAAGTTTAAACTTGTGATAAATGGTATGGAAATGTAAATATCTTATATGTGTTAGTTTGTATCTGTTATTGTGAGTAACATTTTTGGTATAATACTCGTTAAATATGAGAAATAATTCCGGGGGAATATATGGCAGAAAAAAATAAAAAAACTCTTCAATCTTCAGAAATGCTTGATGGATTAAGTGGAGAGGAAATTTTTTCATCCGGTCCTGGACTTACATTCGATGACTTTATAATTCTACCGGGATATATAAATTTTCAGGCAAGTGATGTTGACCTTGAGACAAATGTAACTAGAAACATCAGAATCAAAAGACCTCTAGTTTCTTCTCCAATGGATACTGTCACAGAGTGGAAAATGGCAGTTTATCTGGCACTATTAGGTGGCATTGGAATAATACACTACAACAACACTATTGAAGCTCAAGTGGATCATGTAAAAAAAGTTAAAAGATTCGAGAATGGCTTTATATTAGATCCTATAGTTCTTAGTCCTGAACATACTGTCAATGATGTTGATAAAATAAAGAAAGAGCAAGGTTTTTCTGGTATCCCTATCACTGAAGATGGCACTTTGAACACAAAACTTGTTGGTGTTGTAACAAACAGGGATACTGATTTTGAAAAAGATAGAACCAGAAAACTCAAAGAAATAATGAGCACAGATTTGGTAGTTGCAAAAAAAGGTGTTACTCTTCATGAAGCAAACCAGATACTCAAACAAAGCAAAAAAGGCAAGTTGCCTGTTGTAGATGATGATTTTAAGTTAGTGGCTTTTCTGTCTAGAAGAGATTTGCTTAAAAATAAAGATTTTCCATACTCATCTAAGAATGTCCACAAACAGCTTCTTACTGGTGCAGCTGTTTCTACTAGATTAGAAGACAGAGAGAGAGTGGAAGCATTAGTAGATGCTGGTGTTGACTGCATTTTGATAGATTCAGCTCAAGGATATAGTAAATTTCAAATAGATATGCTTAAATTTATAAAAAGTAAATTTAAAGATATTGATGTAATTTGTGGGAATGTAGTTACCACTAGACAATGCAAAGCTTTAATTGAGGCTGGTGCAGATGCATTGAGAGTTGGCATGGGACCTGGCTCTATATGCATCACTCAAAATATGATGGCAGTAGGAAGACCTCAAGGTTCTGCTGTATACCATTGTTCTAAATATGCAAAAGATTTTGGAGTGCCAGTAATTGCTGATGGTGGAATTGCAGGAATTGGTCAGATAGCAAAAGCATTAGCAATAGGAGCATCAGCAGTAATGGGTGGTTATTTATTTGCAGGAACTAATGAATCACCTGGTGAGTATTTCTATGAGAATGGCTTAAGAGTGAAAAGATATAGAGGCATGGCAAGCGTGGAAGCAATGGTTGCTGGTGGCGGAAAAAGATATTTGAATGAGAATGATGAAGTGATTGTACCTCAAGGTGTAACAGGAACTGTTGTTGATAGAGGTTCTTTGGTTGATTATCTTCCATATCTTGTGAAAGGACTTCAGCAGAGTATGCAAGATATGGGTTATCGTGATATTAAATCACTTCATAATGCATTGTACTCAAATGAGCTTAGATTTGAACAAAGAACACCCGCAGCTCAGGCAGAAGGAAGTGTGCATAGCCTCAACTCATATAGAGAGCCTAAATTTGGAATAAAATAGAAAAATAAGATATTACTCCGAATTTAACACAATAAAATAATCTATAAAACATTATGAATGATGATACAATTGCAGCAATAGCAACACCAATAGGAACAGCAGGTATTGGTGTTATTAGAATAAGCGGAAATAAATCTTTGGATATTGCATCAAAAATCTTCTCTGGCAAAAAAGGAAATGTAAAAGAATTTCCCACACACACAGCACATTTTGGAAATCTGATAAACATATCCACATCTGAAATAATAGATAGTGTTGTGCTTACAGTCTTCAAATCACCAAACAGCTACACAGGTGAGGATGTAGTTGAAATAAGCTGTCATGGTGGATACTCTGTATTAAAAGAAGCACTGAATAATGTTTTAGCCTCAGGATGCAGACTTGCAGAGCCGGGTGAATTTACAAAAAGAGCTTTTCTGAACGGCAAATTAGACTTAATTCAAGCCGAAGCAGTGAATGATATTATAAAAGCAACCACTGATGGAGCAAGAAAATCTGCATTGTTTCAGTTAAAAGGCGGGTTAAGCGAAGAAGTTGGTAAAATAAGAAGTGTTTTAATGGGAATTTTAGCATCTATCGAAGCTGCTATTGATTTTCCTGATGATGTTGATGATCCTGATTTAGATGATTTAAATCTTCAAATAGAGACTGCTATTAAATCGATAAATTCACTTCTAAAAACATTTGATAGAAGCAAGATATTTAGGGAAGGCTTGAGAATTGTGATAACAGGGAAAGTGAATGTTGGTAAATCAAGCTTGCTAAATGCTCTTTTGAGAGAAGAAAGAGCTATTGTTACAGATATTGCAGGCACAACTAGAGATAAAATAGAGGAAAATTTGGATATTAGAGGTTTGCCTGTTGTTGCAGTTGATACTGCAGGATTAAGGTCAACATCAGATCCTGTGGAAAAAGTTGGAATAAAACTAACTTATGATGCTATAAAAACTGCAGACATCATACTCTTAGTTGCTGATATTTCAGAAGGTTTGTTAGAAGATGATATTCAAATAATTGAAGCTTATCCAGAAAAACCAATTATAATTGTTTTAAATAAATTAGATTTATCAGAAAAACAAACTGATTTTCATGATATACTTGCAAAATATACGGTTGTAAAAACAAGCACAGTCACAGGTGATGGTATTGAAGAACTGATAGATGAAATAGAAAAACTCTATTCTTGTTCAAATATTGACTGTGGGAGTGCTGTGGTAACAAATGTGAGACATCAACAAGAGCTAAAAAATGCTTGTGAGAGTCTTATAAAGATGAAAGAGACTATTGCTGCTGGTTTGCCAATGGATTTCTTAAGCGTTGATATAAATGCAGCCTTAAATTATCTTGGCAACATTACAGGTGAAACAGCATCAGAGGATCTACTTGACCGAATTTTCTCTGAATTTTGTATTGGAAAGTAGCTATAATTATAGTTCACTAGAATTCTCCAGTATGCTATATAGGGTATTAAAATATGAGCAAAAAAAATTATGTTGAAAACCTTGTTGAAGGTGTTGGAGTAAATGATACATTCTTGATAAGTAGTAGGAGTGTACAAAAAGATAGAAATGGCAAAGACTACATAAGGATGACTTTAAGAGACAGAACCGGACAAATAGCTGCTGTTAGATGGAATGCAAGTGAATCTGAAATTGAAAAAATTAGTGAGATAGATTATGTTTTGATAGAAGGCTGTGTAACATCATTTCAGGGTCAGCTTCAATTAAACATTAGTAGGTTTTCAAAATCACCTGATGATATTGACCCAACAGATTATATTGATAGATCACAAAATGATCCTATCGCAATGATGGCTGAATTGATGGAAATCTTGTCCACAATACAGAATCCTCAGTTAACAAAATTACTTGAGTTAATTTTTGAAGATAAAAAAATAAAAAAGCTGTTTATGGAAGCTCCCGCTGCTGAAAAAGCTCATCATGCATATATTGGTGGTCTATTAGAGCATACCTTAAATGTAGTGAAAAATGCTGCAAGCATAGTAGATTCATATAAAAGCATAAATAGAGATCTTCTTTTGACATCTGCAGCTTTGCATGACATTGGTAAAATATATGAATTTAGTTGGGAAAGAACTCCATCTTATACTGAAAATGGAAGATTAGTTGGACATTTGGTTGGCGGTGTTATGCTGATAAAAGAAAAAGCAGAGCAAATTGAAGGATTTGAAGGACAGCTAAGTGATTTACTCCAGCATGCAGTTTTAAGTCATCATGGCTGTAAAGAATGGGGTTCTCCAGTAGAGCCTATGACCATTGAAGCATTAGTTCTCCATTGTGCTGATGATCTAGATGCAAAAATAAATATGTTTGAAAAGGCAATCGAAGCTGCGGGGAAATGTGGTAAAAATAGCATTTTCACACCAAGACACACTTTGCTAAATAGATATATTTACATGAGACCTATTTTGGCTGATGATGAAGATGGTCAATATATTCAGTCAACAAGTGTTTCAAGTGATGAGGGTTTTC
>JBDNDK010000030.1:0-17766 GCA_046719185.1 Armatimonadota bacterium | reverse complement strand
TTTTCTAATGTTTACAACTTTTGCTATTGGAATGAGACTTCAAGAACTAGCAAAGGAAAACAATGAGTTAAAAGAAATTGAAGAAAAGAGAATTGTATATACCTAATAATCCCTAAAGCTATCAATAGATTTATTTAGTGCTCTTTTTACTTTATATGTTAAATTTCTTATTTTTCTCTGCACAAATGAAAGCTGTGGTTTTCTAATAGAGCTGCTATCATAAAAGCCTCTGATGGAATAATCAACTTCAATATTGTGTTGTTTGAACAATTCAACAACAGCTTCTTCATTCCATTTTCCTCTGATAATACCTGTGTGAATATATGGGATTATTAGTTCATTATTAGGATTAAAAATATGTCTGTTAACAGTGAGAAATCTTTCTTTGTATTGTCTTGATCTTTTTGATCCTATTTCTTCAAAATTCCAGCCTGTGTCTCTTTCATTTATATATTTGATCAAACTTTCTTTTTTCCAAAGACCAGCTTGTAAACTGAGTCTGTAATTTGCATTTCTATCTATTTCCCAAAGCATAGGAAATTCTGTGAGATGGAATGGACTATGGCTGCCAAAATGTGTGAGACCTATATGAGAGCAGTCTTGATGTGACCAGCTTACATTGCTCAAGATGTCAATTAGCTGATAGAGAATTTCTGTGTTTATATTATCATATACAAAATAGTCTTCCTGCAAATATAGAATGTAATCTTCCTCAATACTTTTTAAACATTCTATTAGGCACCATCCCCATGGAGGTCTTCCCTTTTTGCGATAGTTATTGCCTACTTTTGTGCATATAATATTTAGATTAGGATATGAGAATTCCTTTGATTCTGTGTTAAGATATATTGGAACTTCGCAATTTTGCCAAAATGTATTAAATAGTTTGAAAAATGGCTGCCAGCAATCTTCAAAAGAATCTGTTGAATTAACCAGTATTGCAAAGTTTTCTAGGAAGTTTTTCATTTTGAATTCTCATCAATCTATTTTAGAAATTGACCAATTTGGAACTTCATGTATGATCGCTTTATTGGAACCTAATGACCTATATAGATGGGGTCCAGAATCAGGAACAATAAAATCTATGCAATTATTTATACAATCTAATGTTGAGTTTTTTGAGGCAAGCCAAATCTCATCAATTATATATTTACCGGGATATAGTTTTAGTTTATCAAAAGTCGCAATTATTGTCATAATGCCTTTGCCATTTTTGAATAAAGTGCCATCAACATCTCTTGAAACACAATGATATATAGCTGAGCCTAAAGAAGTGCTTATTATAAAGGACAGTTGAAATTCATCAATTTCTTCTTTGAATTCAACTTCAATATTGATTGTTTGGCTTTCACCAATGAAAAAGGTATCTGTGATCAATCCATTTCTACCTGTGAGATAGACTCTTTTTATGACCGCTTTTTTATCTGATGGTGATTGAGTATTGCTCTCAAGAAACACTCTTTCTCCACCTTGTTTAGCTCCACCTTGCGTGTAATGTGTGAGTGCTTCATCAACCTTACCATCAAATTTTATTTGACCTTTTTCAAGTACAATGCCTCTGGTGCATAGTTGGCTTACTGCAGAGAGATTATGACTTACAAACAGAACTGTTCTACCACCTTTTGCTACATCATTCATTTTGCCTAGACATTTCTTTTGAAATTCAACATCACCAACAGCCAAGACTTCATCTACAACTAAAATTTCTGGTTCAAGATGAGCTGCAACAGCAAAAGCAAGTCTTACATACATACCACTAGAGTATCTTTTTACTGGAGTGTCTAAAAACTTGGATATTTCTGAAAAATCTACTATATCATCAAACTTTCTTGCTATTTCTTTTCTTGTCATACCAAGGATGGCACCATTGAGATATATATTTTCTCTACCAGTGAGTTCTGGATGGAAACCAGTTCCTACTTCTAAAAGGCTTGCAACTCTGCCTCTTTTTATGATTTGCCCCGTTGTGGGAGGAGTGATCTTGGATAATACTTTAAGCATAGTGCTTTTGCCAGCACCGTTTTTCCCAATTATTCCTATTGCTTCACCATTTTGCACATCAAAACTGATGTCTTTAAGTGCCCAGAATTGACTAAGCTCAAATCTTTTTTTTCTGGTGGCGGATGAAACAAATTTCATAATTTCATCTCTTAAACTGAGATATTTTTCTTTCTCAACTCCCAGCCTGTATTTTTTACTTATATTTTGTATCTCAATAATTGGTTTTGACATTATACTATATCCGCAAAATATCTTTCTGTGTTTCTAAAGTAGTATAGACCTAATATAAAATATACTATACTCATAAAAAGGGAAATTACAAGCATATTCCAATCTATAGGGCTATTACCTATAATACCAGCTCTTGCATTAGTAATAATGCCTGAGATTGGATTTAACCATATCATAAGAGTTTTTATAACAGGATGACCATCAAGCATTTTTACTGGATAGATAACAGGTGTTACATACATCATAGATTGAATTAAAAATGGCAATGCATGTCTTACATCTCTATATTTTATATTTAGAGATGCCATATACAAACCAATGCCCATAGATGTAAGTACTGTAGAAATCAATAACACAGGCAGGATTAGAATACCTATGAAGCTTGGAACAAAGCCATAATATATCATCATTCCAGCAAGTATGACAGATGCAATGGCTAGATCAACTAGCCCAGTGATGACAGAGGTAGCAGGAATGATTAGTCTTGGGAAATATATTTTTTGCACTAAGGCAGCATTCATAACCATTGAGTTTGCCGCAAGATTTAGAGTATTGGAATAATACAACCAAAATAATTGACCAGTATAAAGAAATATAGGGTAGGGAGTATTGTCTCCACTTTCTATTCCAGCCATTCGATTGAAAATAAAAGAGAATATAACCATTGTTATCAATGGCTGAAATATTGCCCATAGAACACCTAATACAGTTTGTTTGTATCTAACAGCAATATCTCTCCAAGTAAGAACTAAAAAAAGGTCTCTGTAGTGCCATAGCTCTTTCCAGTTTATTGATACGAACCTGCCTGGAGGTTTGATGATATCTTCATAATTGATGTTAGCCATTAATTCCCCAATATATGTGTAAATAATCTTTTGTGAAGTATAGCATTAAATTTTATTATGTTCAATTTTTCAGTTTAGATTTATACCAATCATAAGTTTGCTGTATGCCGTCTCTAAGACTTGTTTTTGCTTTCCATCCAAGCCCATGAAGTTTTGATACATCCAGCAGTTTTCTGGGAGTGCCATCTGGTTTGGTGTCATCAAAAACTAAATCTCCATTAAACCCTACTATTTCTTTGATTAGCAGTGCTAAATCTGCAATTGATATATCTTCCCCAACTCCAATGTTCACTATCTCAGAATCGTTATAATTATTCATAAGATAAACAACAGCATCTGCAAGGTCATCAACAAATAGAAATTCTCTTTTTGGTGTGCCTGTGCCCCATATTGTTACGCTTGGAGAATTATTTTCTTTTGCTTCATGGAATTTTCTGATGAGAGCAGGAAGAACATGAGATGAGTTTAAGTCAAAATTATCATTTATGCCATATAAGTTTGTAGGCATAACGCTGATATAGTTTGTGCCATGCTGCTTGTTGAATGCTTGACACATAATAATGCCTGCAATTTTGGCTACAGCATAGGGCTTGTTGGTTTCTTCCAGCTTGCCATCTAAAAGATAGTCTTCTTTCATTGGCTGAGGTGCAAATTTGGGATATATACAGCTGCTTCCAAGGAAAAGAAGCTTTTTGACACCATATTTATGACTGCATTTGATAACATTTGATTGAATCATAATATTATCATAAATGAAATCTGCACCATATTCATTGTTTGCAAGTATTCCACCTACTTTTGCAGCTGCTAGTATGACATATTCAGGTTTTTCTGTAGAGAAATATTTATCCACTTCAGCTTGTTGAGTGAGATCCATTTCACTAATATCTTTGTATATGATATTAGTGTATCCATTTGCCTTTAGACATCTATGGATTGCTGAGCCAACTAGGCCAGTGTGGCCTGCAAGATATATTTTTGCATCTTTTTCCATATTATTATTCTTCCAACCTCATCAATCTTTTTTCAGATTCAAAGTCTGCTTCTGTCATAATTTTGACTAATTCTGAGAATGTGACTTTTGGACTCCAATTAAGCTGTTTCTTAGCTTTTGAATAGTCGCCTATAAGAAGATCTACTTCTGCAGGTCTAAAATATCTTTCATCTATTCTAATGATGACCTGATCTGTTTTTTTGTCTATTCCCAGTTCATTTAATCCTGAGTCTTTCCACTCTAGATCTATATCTAAATGTTTGCAAGTTTCTTCTACAAATTCTCTCACCGAATGAGTCTCATTAGTTGCAATTACATAATCATCTGGCTCTGAATGCTGGAGCATCAGCCACATTGCCTCAACATAGTCTTTAGCGTATCCCCAGTCTCTTTTTGCATCAAGATTTCCAAGATAGAGGCAATTATCAATGCCTAGTTTAATTCTGGCAAGACCTCTGGTGATTTTTCTGGTAACAAAAGTCTCACCTCTTCTGGGAGATTCATGGTTAAAAAGGATACCATTGCATGCAAAGATATTGTAGCTTTCTCTGTAGTTTTTGGTTATCCAATATGCATATACTTTAGCACAGCCATAAGGGCTTCTAGGGTAGAAAGGTGTATTTTCTGTTTGTGGTATTTCTAGTACTTTACCAAACATCTCACTGCTGGATGCTTGATAGAATTTAGTTTTGATGCCTGTATCTCTGATGGCATCAAGCAGTCTTAATGTGCCAAGACCTGTTACATCTCCTGTATACTCCGGCATATCAAAACTAACCTTTACATGGCTCTGAGCACCTAGATGATATATTTCATCAGGAGCTATTTTTTCTAAAAGTCTGCTTATATTACTAGAATCTGAAAGGTCTCCATAGTGAAGGAACAGCTTTGTGTCTTCATCATGTGGATCTTTGTATAGATGTTCTATTCTGCCAGTATTGAATGTGGAGCCTCTTCTAATGAGACCGTGAACCGTATAACCTTTTTCAAGCAAAAGCTCAGCAAGATATGATCCATCTTGCCCTGTAATTCCTGTGATGACTGCTTGTTTATTTAATTTTATCATATTCATTTACCTTTCAAATATATGGGTTTTTAGGTAGTTCAACTATTGTCCAGTTATTATCTATTAGAAGTTTTTTAGTATTATCATCAATAGGGTTTTTGAATAATGCTGCCATTAGAAGCCCATAATCTGCAAATCCTAGTTTGCACTGTTTGTCCATTTTGGATATCATCTTACAGGTTTTATCAAAAATCTTAGATTTTTTTCTATCTGCAGGCTCAAATTCAATGCCTTTGATATAGTAGTCATTTAATCCTTTGAATGCTACTGAATTCATATTTTGAACAATACCAATTTTTTCCATTTCTCTTTTTGAAATTGAATATATATAATTGCCTTCTGGTTCAAAACCAGCATAAGGAATATATTTTCTCTTTATTATATTCTTAATTTTTTGTTTGATTATAAATGGAATTGAATTTGTGATAAAGGGATCATTTGGTTCTATAAGTATCACAGCTTCTTTTGCTACTCTTATCATTTCATATAGACCAATTTGTGGATGTGGAAAGTGATGATATGATTCTTTACAAAAAATGACATCAAAGGAGTTGTCATCAAAACTAAGTTTTTCTGCATTTTCTACACTATAGCTTTCAATCCATCCTTCTTTTTGTGCTGCATCTAATAAGTTTTGTTTGATGTCTGTTGGCATTATATTTTTTATGCCTTTTCTCTTTAATCTGAGAGAATCTAATCCAAATCTACCATCACCTATAGTTAGCCATTTATAATCTAGATGTTTGAGACAGTCTGCTATTTCATACATTCTATTATGTCTCCAAGAGTCACCTGTGGAGGCATCAAACCAATATGAATATAGTTTTTGTTCTTTTTGGTTTTCGATATATTTTTTTATGATATCTATTTTCTGATCTATAGTATAGTCAAAAGGCAGCATTTATTATTTTTATCCTTTATTCTGTGTTTTATGGCATATATTTGTATTGATAATAAAACTATGATATGTGTAATTCCTTCTTTTACATATCTTTTCCAAAGCTTTCTTGATGGAATTATAATATCAAGTAATATTTCTAACAATAATCTTGGTATTCTTAGAAATAGGAAAATGAAAATATATTTTATCAGCCTAATTATTGTTGGTAAAAGTTTATATTGATCTTTTTTCCAATGGCCTTGTGCAATCCAGTCTCTTCCACCAGCCCAGCCATTTTGAAGCATCCATTTGAATGTATATTTATATGATGCAACTTCATGTTTTACATATGCTTGTGGAATATATAGTGCTTTTATACTTGGATTGTATTCTTTAAGTCTTTTGAAAAAAAGTGTTTCTTCACCATAAGCAACTTTGCTGCCTGCCATTCCAAAATTTATATCAAATCCATCTACTTTGAACACAAGATCTGTTCTGACAAAAAAATTGCATCCTGTGAAAACATCATCAACAAAGCATACTTCATCACCAAAATAGCTGCTCATTTGGTATTCATCTTTATACCATTTTGGCTTTGGCTTTTTGTATAATGGATATACAGGGCCACCACCATAGTCTGGTGAATGTTTTTTTAATTCTTCTATAATGCTAGTTATCCATTGCTTTGGAACTTCTACATCATCGTCAATATATGCCAAATATTCACCATAGGCATTATTGGCACCTGCATTTCTGGCTCTGCTGAGATTGGGTATAGTTTCTAGCACCCATCTGAGGGGAAGTTTATCTTTCCACTTTTCAATGATTTCTGCAAGAACAGGAGAAGCCTCTGTATCATTTTCAACAACAATGATTTCCCAATCATTGCCTTGATATTGCATATTGAGGATGCTGTTTAGAGTGTAATCTACACTATCTGGTCTTCTGTGGGTACATATTATAATACTTAAAAAAATATTATTATTTGAATCCATTCGTATCCTCAAGTATTCTTTGGTATAAAGTAGATTATTAGATAATTAATAATTCCATATTATAGGCATCTATACGCAATTGGCTGGTAAATGATTTCATTTAATAGCTTAAAACATCAAGATACCATTTTAGATATTCATCAGCCATAATATTTTGATCAAATCTTTTTGATGCATCAATATATGCTGAATTAGACATACTTGTTAATTTTTGTTTGTCTTCAATTAAGTTTATAATTGAGTTAGCCATATATGTTGGATTTTCTTTTTCAACAAGAAGGCCTGTTTCATTGTGTATAATCTGCTCGGGAATGCCTCCAACAGCAGTGGCTACAACAGGAACACCACAAGCTAATGATTCTAGAATTGTGGTTGGGAAATTATCTGATTTTGCTGCATGAAGAAATATATCTGCTGATTGATAGTAATTTGCCATTTTATTTGGTTCTTTTTCAAATGGGAAGAATTTTATAATGCAGTTTTCTGAAATTATAATATCATCAGTAGATTCACCAACTGCCATGAAAACAATCTTTTGGTTTTTTATACAACCAGCAACAATTTTTACTGCTTCCTGCATTGTTTTGTAGTCTTTAAACTTGCTTTGTTTGATACCTGCTGCTGCAAACATTAAAACTAATGCATCATTTGGCAAACCAATTTTTATTCGTGACTCATTTTTATTCGATGGATGAAATATAGCTAAATCAACTCCATTATGAATTACTTTTGATTCTATAATAGCAGGTTTTAATATAGATTCTGAGGCTTTATCAAGAAGCCATTTTGATGGTGCAGATACATAAAGCTTTGAATTCTCATATATATTTTTTTTGACTATATAATTTTTATCTGTAGAATCTTTTTTGACTGGTGGAGAAAGAGTTAGGTCTGGACAATTGCCACATCCTATTTTCCATCTTTCACAATCTAATGTATATCCACAATGGCCAGTGAATGTCCATTCATCATGAAGAGTGATAAACAATGGAATTTGTTTAGAATAATCAATAAGAGAAGATAGATCAAAATAATTGCCATGCAGGTTGTGAAAATGAATGATATCTATTTTTTTATTTAAATGCTCAAATAATTTTCTAGATGCAGGATAATTGAAATATTCTAATCCATTGTTGTAGCTTGAGATGTAGCCTTTTCTACCAAAGTTTTTTAGCCAATAATTGATTTTACTGAAGCCTTTTATCTTTCCTGAGCAGGATTCAAAAGGTTTTGATAATGAATTCCAAAATTTAAAATATGGACCACTATATTTGTTCTCATCAATCTCAATAACAAAGCTATTGTTGCCTATTTTCTTTTTTACAAATAACCAAGAAGAATGACCTTTTGCATTGTATATATCATTAAGAGTTAGAGCTATTTTTTCAGCTCCACCCCAGATGTCGTATGTATTAACTTGTGCAATATGTAATTTCATTCTCTTATAAAAATCTTCTCTTTGGTCTAATAATTGCTGCTCTGCTAAGATGTCCTTCTTCAAAGACAGGCATTTTTGACAAGCCCAAAAGACCACTGGAGAATTCAACAAATCTCTTAGCTGCTATGTCTGGGCTCCAGAGGTTCTGTATATGTTTTTTTGCTTCTTGTCCTACAGTTATAATTCTTTCAGGATCTTTTATCAATTTCTCAATTATTAATGCTAATGATTTGTAGTCACCATTTTGAAAAATAAAGCCATTTGCATTATTTTTGAGAAGGACATTTGCAGCACCAACACCATTGCTTGATATTACTACACATCCTTCACCCATCGCTTCATTAACAGCAGCACCCCATCCCTCTTCATAACTGCTTGGATATATAAATATATCAGATTTTGCCATTTCTCTTCTTATTTCTTCAGGTTTTCCAAAAGGCAAAAATTCTACTAGATTATCTAATTGCAATTTGTTTGCGAGTTCAAGCAAAGAATTTTTCATTGGTCCATCACCTATGATTTTTGCAACAAATGGCATATTGTTTTTTCTTAGAATTGAGAGAGAGTTGATTAAGACATCAACATTTTTCCAATCGAGCATTCTTCCAGCCCATAAAATCTGAATAGGGTCATTTATATTTTTAGTTCCATCATTTGATGAATTTTCAACAAAATATGCCCATTTCCACTTTCTATTAGGAAACATGCCAATTATCATTTCATCCCAAGCAGCATATGTTCCTATTGCAAGAAAGTGATGGTATTTGTGATTTACAATCTGTGAGTTTTTTATAATTTTTGGATGACGGTATATATGATACGGTATATTTTGGATGGATATAGGACTCCAAAAGTTTGCGCTGGGTTTCCATCTTCTTTCACCAAATGAAAAACAAAGCTTATTGAATTTTAGTCTTGATATTATTCTATCCATACTTCCATAGTAGAAATATGTAGGAAATATTGCTACATCACTTTCATATATCCAGTTTTCAAATTCTAGTCTAGTTTCATCTGATTCCCATACCCTAATAACCCATGGTAAATTATTTCCAAAATCTTGCCAGCCCATACTTAGCCGTTCTTCATCAACAGGCTCTAAGAATGCAACCTTGAAATTTTCTCCACAGATATCATACATGCTTTTTGCAAAAGGCATTTGATGATGTGTAGGAATATTATTAACTAATAATATTTTTGGGGTTGAAGACATCTAATACTCCATAATATTCTTTTTGATTTACTGGATAAGTATACTATTTAACTATAAATAAATATTTTTAGATATTTATACAAATAGATTAACATTGATTTATTCCTTAGTCAAAAGAAATATTATATATTTTTTGTGAAAAATAGAGGTGATATTGCTATTTAGATCTTTTTATTATGACAAGTGGGTTTTTGATGAATGTTTTTAACCTTCCAGACCATTTCACATAGAAAGGATGTGTTTTTTTGTGCAAGGGATATATTGCTTTTAGGAAAGATGTTCCAACTTTATAGTTTGTGGAATTTATAAGTTTTTCAATATCTTGGGTTTGTCTAAGTTCTGCCTTTGTTTTTTTGTTTTTTATATCTGATATCATACTCAGAGCTTGCTTAGGATGTTGCCCATTAAATTTTTCTAACCAACTGATATATTCATAAACATTATGCACTCTATAAGGTTTTTTTAATTGGAAGTAAGAAGTATGTGCCCAATCAAGGGCTTTTTTCCTGTTTGCCCAATCAGCATTAGAATAGTAATCACATTTTTCCTGCACTTGCTTTGGAAATAGTAGAGAGTAGTGGTACATAACGATATTTTGTTTTTCTAAATCATATCCACTTAAATAATTAATATCTCTGAGATTGATATTTTTTTCATTGTGTACTGTAGGTGGTCTATGTGTGACATAAGTATATCCTTTTCCCCATTTGAAGAGTCTATGATATATTTCTGCTCCATTTTTTAGGTAGTAGCTATTTACACTGTAATCTAAGGCACCAAAAAAAGAAACTTGTTTAAAAGAAACAGCTGTGATGGATGGATCGTTTTCTAGGATATTAATAATCTTTTCCACATCTTTTTCAATATAAAATTCATCAATATCTACTTGCCAAAGATAGTTGCCTGTTGCTCTTTTTGCATAAGCTTGAGACATTTCATCTTTTTCTGTCCAAAAGCCATTAGGATGCCCTTCATCTTCTGCTGTTACAATGGCAATTTTGTTTTCTGGGTCTTCTTCTTTTTTGAACCGATGCAATATTTCAAGAGTGCCATCTCTAGAATGGCCTTCTGGAGTTGCAATGTTTTTGGCACCGGGACATGCACCTTCTACAACTATAATTTGATGTGCATAAGGATATAGTGAACGCAGATTGTATCTGGTGAAAGGCTCACCATTGAGAACTATTATTCCAAATGTTATTTTTATATCATTCAAAGTATTTAAGCTCAAATAATTATGTATTTAATATGTCTACATAAATAGATTATCATTGATTTATTCCTTAGTCAAAAGAAATATTATATTGTTTTTGCAAAAAGAAGAGGTAAATTGCTATTATTATGTGTGATTTTATTATTTTAATTCATCAATGGAAATTAAAAAATGCCAGATAATGCTAACCTAAAAATCTCTGTAATTACAATTTGCTACAATGAACCTAAGGAGAATATAGATCTTACTTTTAAAAGCATTTCTAACCAGACATATAAAAATATTCAATGGATAGTAGTGGATGGAGGATCTAAGCCTGAAACAATATCAGCTATCAAGGAATATGAAAGCTATATAGATACATTCATATCTGAACCTGATAATGGTGTGTATGATGCAATGAACAAGGGTGTATCTTATGCAAATGGTGAGTTTGTAGTGTTTATGAATACAGGAGATTGTTTTTATAATGAATACACTCTGAATGATATTGTGGATAATATAAATAAATATCCTAATTTTGACTGTTATTATGGTGACCCAATAGTGGTAGATGATAATAAAAAAATATGGGCTGGACCACAAGAAAGAAAAATTAATAGGTTTATTTTGCATAATACAACTATATGCCATCAAGCTACCATCACAAAAACAGAGCTCTACAAAAAAATTGGTGGGTTTGATATTAGCTACAAAATAATAGCAGATAAAGAATGGATTTTGAGGTCTGTGGATGCTGGAGCTAGATGGAGATATATTGATTTGATAGTCTGCAGATATGATAAGACAGGGCTCAGCTCTGATATAACACAGAGAAAAAATGAAAATATAAAGCTAGTGAGCAATTATTATAATGTAGTAGAAAGAGTGGTATATTATCTAACAAAGAAGATAAGAGGAATATGGAGAAGACTGCAAAGATTATGGTTCAAAACATATAAAGGTTACCCTATAAAATACACTTAAGATTTAATCATCTATTCCCGGCACTTTTGTTTCTATTATTTGTTTTAATATTGATTCTGCTTGTTGTTTTTTTTCTGGTGTGAGAGTGTTTATCTTGTCAATCTTAAAGATATTATGTTTTCCAATAGATATGAAGAATACTCTTCCACAGGTTGTGATATATGTTCTTAACACCATTTTGATTGCTTTTAAAAAACCAAGTTTTGAAAAGCCATGCTTCAGATATATTATAGATGCATATTTAGCATTGGAAAATTCTCTGTCTAATCTAGGTTTTTCACCTTCATAGGCATGAAGTCTGAAGTATAAAGGCTGATTTATATGATAATAATCATATTCACCCATTGCTCTTATCCATACATCCCAGTCTTCACTTCTGCCTAATTTGGGATCATAGTTATATTTTTTATACAGTGCTGTTCTGCCTAGAGTGGTGCCATTAGCAATTGTTGGTGTGATTTTAATTTTTTCTTTATCAACTAATCCTTCTTTTTTTTCTATAAGCCTAAAAACATTAAGGTTTGCATTCATAGTAAAAAATGAATTATCTACAATGCCAATTTTCTCATTGTTTTGCAGTATATTATATTGTTCTTCAAGTCTTTTGGGATGAAAAATATCATCAGCATCCCACCAAGCTAGATATTTTGAATCAGTTAAATCTACAATTTGCCTTCTTCTAGCACCGATGCCTTTATTTACACCATCTGAAAACACTTTTACTCTTGGGTCTTTTATAGATTGTGCAATTGCGAGAGATCTATCTGTTGATCCATCATCAACTAATATCAGCTCCCAGTCTGTGAATGTTTGAGCAAAAACAGACTTGATGCAGTTAACTAGGTATTTCTCACAATTATAGAATGGTATTCCGATAGTGATTTCAGGCAATATTATCTCCAATGATATTAGTTTCTATTTCCCCTTAATGGCATATGTAGCAAATATATTCTTTAGTTTAATTGTTGCATAACTAAATTATTTTTTTGTTTTTTCTATTAATCCCTCATATATGCCAATAAGTTTTTCAACGATTACTTTATTGCTAATTCTGTTGAGATATTGATTGCCATTAGATCTACAATTGCTTTCAAAGACTTTTTTTAAATAAATTGCCATTGATTCTGGAGTTCTCTCACAGATATAGCAATTGTCTATATCTCTAATTTGTTCTACAACATCACCAACATCAACAGATACAATTGGTAAATTACAGGCTATTGCTTCTTTTATAACAACTGGTGAGCCTTCAGTTTCAGAAGCAAAAACAAATACATCTGCTGCATTCATATATAGTGGTATTAATTGATGATCTATATTTGTGCCAAGAATTAGTTTGGTATTAGGGAAATCTTTTCTTACAATATTGTAAGAGTCTTTTATGATATCTAATCTTTTTAACGGATCGTCTCTGCCAACATAAAGCATTATATTATCTGCTAAATCTATACCAAGCTTTTTTCTTGCATCATCTCTTGAAGTGTACTTGAATATATCTGTATTTACTCCACAAGGCAATAGATGTGTATTTAATAAACCTATTCTTTGCTGATTTTGTTTAGAAGTAATTGTAACTGCATCAACTAATGGAAATAATAGCTTCAGCAATAAACCATGAGAACCCTCAGTATCTGAGCCATGTGATGTAACAACTATAGGCAATTTTTTCTGAAACCTTGCAACCCAACCTGAAAAAACATAATGAGCATGAATTAAATCATAGTTATTATTTTTTATTTTTTTTCTCATTTCAAAGATAGCTTTTAGGTAAGCAGTTTTACCCTTTGATGCATCAATAAAAAATAAATCAGCATTTATGCCTTGCTTAAGTATTTCTTCATACTGTTCTTTCACAAATATACCAAAGAAAGGTTTTTTTTCTGTTGGAAACATATTTGTGACTATTAAGACTTTCATTTATAAAGAATTCCTAATCCCTTCCACAACTCTCATCTGCACTTCTTCTGTGATTTTGGGCCAGATTGGCAGGCTCAAAACTTCACTTGCACATTGGTCTGAGTTGGGTAGGGGACCAAATTCCATGTTCTTATAAACTGGTAAATTATTTAATGGCACAGGATAATATACAAATGAGCCAATTCCTGTATCAGCTAGTTTCTTCTGCAATTCATCTCTCTTGCCATTTGCCACTTTGATTGTGTATTGATGATAGACATGCTTAGTATAATCTGCACGATATGGAGTGGTAATTCCATCAATACCTGCAAGCATTGCATTATATCTCTCTGCTGCTTGTCTTCTGCCATCATTCCATTCATCAATGTATTTGAGCTTTATTCTCAAAATAGCGGCTTGAATCTCATCTAATCTGGAATTGTATCCTATCTCTTCATTGTAGTATTTCTTGCTTGCTCCATGCACCCTTAACATTCTTGCTTTTGCAGAGAGCTCATCATCATTTGATATAAACATTCCACCATCACCACAAGCACCCAAATTCTTTGATGGGAAGAATGACAAAGCTCCACAGTTTCCAATAGTAGATACTTTCTTGTTTTTATATTCACTGCCAAATGCCTGAGCACAGTCCTCTAATATCATTAAATTATGCTTCTTCGCAATGTCCATTAGAGGATCCATATCAACTGCATGTCCAAATAAGTGAACAGGTATTATTGCTTTTGTTTTAGATGTAATTTTAGACTCTATTTGAGATATGTCCATATTGAAAGTTTTTGGGTCTATATCAACAAATACTGGCACTGCACCCACATGACCAAATGCCTCAGATGTGGCAAAGAATGTAAATGGACTTGTGATTATCTCATCTCCACATTTGATGCCCATTGCTCTGATAGCTAAAACTAGGGCATCAGTTCCGGAGTTGCAAGCAATGGCATTTTTAACTTGCAGATAGTTTGCAACTTCCTGCTCAAAAGCTTTTACATTTGGTCCCATGATGAATTGACCAGCCTTGAGCACTCCCTCAATAGCAGGCATTATTTCATCCCAAATGGCACTAATCTCAGCAGATATATCTAATATTGGTATTTTGTTCTCAGACATTATAAAGCTCCTTGTTTAATACAATTAGCATGTCACCTTAAACTTGTTTCAGGGTCTATAGCAGATGCTGAATCAAGTTCAGCATGACGTAATCCCTAATTATAATTTAATTACTTCTGTATCACTTACTTTTTTGTATGTATGTCCAATTGAATCTGTGAATGTGTCGCTATTTTCAAAGTTCATCACATCACCAAATGCACTCATCCAGCCCACTATTTTTGCAGGTACACCAGCCACTATTGCATAGGAAGGAACATCTTTTGTTACTACTGCACCAGCGGCTACAAATGCACATTCATGCAAAGTGACACCACATCTTATAGTAGCGTTTGCACCAATACTGGCACCTCTTTTGACTAACGTTTTGTGATAATGCTCACTAGTTGCTCTTGGATATTCAGATCTCGGAGTGATTACATTTGTGAAAACCATACTAGGTCCGCAAAATACATAATCTTCTAATTCTACACCTTCGTATACAGAGACATTATTTTGTATTTTTACATAATTGCCTATTTTTACATTTGGTGAAATGCAGACATTTTGACCTAATATGCATTTTTCACCAATTTCAGCACCAGACATAATATGGCTGAAATGCCAAATCTTTGTGCCTTTGCCTATTTTTGCTCCTTCATCTACATAAGATGACTCATGAACAAAAAAATCACTCATTGCTTTAACTCCTTCTCTGCCTGTTCCAAGATTTTGACCACTTCTAATGCATTATTGCCATCAGATATTGGCGTGGTGTTGGTGTTGATGCAGTGCACAAAATGCTCCAGCATTAGTTTAACTGGTTCTCCACTGCCTTCATACACCAACTCACTGCCATTATCTACATTGCATAGATTTTCATCAATTGTCTTTTTATATAAATATACCTTTTGTTCCATTTCATTGTAAAATAGCATGCCTTCTGAACCAATTAGCACCATGCCTCTGTTTGTTTCATACCATAGCCAAGAGCAGTGTAGATTTGAATGCACACCATTTTCATATTCTACATGCAGATATACATCATCTTCTATATTATTATTAAGCACACATTGACCATGTGCTTTCATTTTGATTGGTTTAGAATCTATCAGAAATTGTGAAACTGCAATATCATGCACTCCCAAGCTCCACAATACATTTTCAATATTTCTAGCTCTGCCAAGAGCAAGCCTTTTTTGATGGATTCTATATAACTTGCCAATCAGCTTAGATTCTAATGCTTTTTTTATCCATTGAACAGCTGGTTGGTACATAAGCAAATGATTGACCATTAAAACTCTATTATTCTCTGTTGCCAGATTTAATAGTGTTTGAGCATCAGCAGAAGTGAGAGTGATTGGTTTTTCAACCAGAACATCTTTTCCTCTTAGCAGGATTTTTTCTGCTATTTCAAAATGGTAAGGAGCTGGTGTAGCAACAACAGCAGCATCAAAATCTTCCTTTATAAAAGAATCTAAATCCGGATATATCTTTGTGTTGGGATACTCCTTTGAATATGAATCTCTCAATTGGGGATTTATCTCAACAATACCTGATAGATATCCCATATTGTTTAGATTTTTAACAAGGTTTTTACCCCAATTGCCAGCTCCAATGACTGCTATCCTCATAAAAGAGTGATCCTTTCTCTGTTTTCTGTGATGTTTTTGGTAGCATTTCTGGTGTCTAATACTTTTTTAGAATTAGCTACTATGAAATTATAATCAATATTGTCATGATCTGTGAGTATGATAACTGAATCCTGCTTTTCTAGCTCTTCTTTTGTTAATTCTATAGATTTCATAGATAATCCTGAATCTGAGAATTCCGGCACATAAGGATCATAGTAACTGAGATTGACGCCATCTTTAACTAAAAGGCTCATAACTTCTATTGCTGGTGATTCCCTGAAATCATCAATATTCTTTTTGTAGGCTGCACCAATGGCTAAAACTTTGGATTTTGAAGGTGCAACTCCAATTTCATTTAATACTCTCCAGACTTTCATTTTGGTATATTCAGGCATATATCTATTTATCTCACCAGCAAGAGCAATAAAATGGGTGTTGAAATTAACTTCTTTTGCTTTCCATTCAAGATAATGAGGATCCAGTGGAATGCAGTGTCCACCAACTCCTGGACCGGGATAAAACGGCATTATACCAAAAGGCTTGGTGAATGCTGCATCCAGCACTTCCCATACATTCAAATCTAATCTGTCACAAAGCAATGCAAGCTCATTAACTAGAGCTATATTAACTGCTCTGAAGGTGTTTTCATATACTTTGACTAATTCTGCTGTCTTTGCACTTGATACAGGGACAACATGGTCAATAGTTTGGGAATAGAAAGCCATTGCAACTTCAAGAGAATCTGCACCAACTCCACCTACTACTTTATTGGTGTTCTTAGTGGTGTATCTTTTATTTCCTGGGTCCACTCTCTCTGGAGAATGGGATAGGAAGAAGTCTTGATTTACTTTTAATCCGCTTTTTTCTAAAATTGGAAGCATCACTTCTTCTGTGGTGCCGGGATATGTGGTGGATTCAAGAGATATGAGCTGACCTTGCCTTATATGATTTGAAAATTGTTCAGTAACATTAACTATATACTGAAGGTCTGGAGTGAGGTTTTTGGTGAGTGGAGTGGGAACACAAATGACTATTACATCAAGGTTTTCACTGCCTTCAAAAGTGGTCTGAGCAGTGATGAGCCCCTTTGATACTAAGTCTTTTAGCTCTTCATCTTTTACATCACCAATGTAGTTTTCACCTCTGTTGACCATATCCACTCTTTCTTGTTTTCTATCTATGCCAACAACACTAAAACCCATTTTGGCTTTTTCTACTACAAATGGCAACCCAACATAACCAAGACCTATAACACCAACCTTGGCTTGTTTTGATTTGATTTTA
>JBDNDK010000003.1:0-32285 GCA_046719185.1 Armatimonadota bacterium | reverse complement strand
CTTACCAAGGGATATAAAATACCTGCAATTATTCCTCCTACTATCGGAGCTATCCAAAACAACCATAATTGGCTAATTGCCCAATCTCCTACAAATATTGCAGGACCTGTACTTCTAGCTGGGTTTACTGATGTATTTGTAACTGGAATACTTATCAAGTGAATTAATGTAAGACATAAACCAATAGCAACAGGTGCAAGATTTGCTGGAGCTTTTGAATCAGTTGCACCTAAAATTACAAATACAAAAAAGAAAGTGAGTGTAATTTCTGCTATAAGACCAGCTATCATTGAATAGCCTTGTGGTGAATGATTACCATACCCATTTGAAGCAAATCCATTTGTTAAACTAAATGATGGATTACCTGATGCAATTAAGTATAGAATTCCAGCACCGGCAATTGCACCAATTACCGAACTATAATGTATGGTAAAACTTCTCTACCAGGAAACCTCTTGCCTATTGCAAGTCCAATAGTAACAGCAGGATTCAAATGACAACCAGAAATATGTCCAATTGCATAAGCCATTGTGAGAACAGTTAAGCCAAATGCTAATGCCACTCCTGCATAACCTATTCCTACATCAGAAACTCCAGCTGCTAATACTGCACTACCACAACCACCAAGAACTAACCAAGCAGTGCCAAAGAATTCTGCAAGCAGTTTTTTTGATAAACTCATACTTCTCTCCTTAAATTATAAACTCTAGTGCATAATATTATATACATTAAATATATAAATAAAACATCTATAATGTGATGCTAACTGCTATGATATAAAAAAATATTCAAAATCGGCTTTGTATAAAGTTTGATTATGTTTTTCTTTTTTATTTGCTATAATATGTAAATATTGTTTACTATACTGATAGCAAACTAAATGGGAGTTAATTATTATGTTTGATGGACTTGCTGAAAAATTAGCTGAAAGAAGTTTTTTTATATATAAGTCTTCTTTAAGAACAATTGACCTTGGTTCTAGTTTGTTTGTTGCTGTTAAAGATGGTGTTAAGTTTGTAGGTCTTGTGCAGAGCAAGGATGTAGTTTCTTTGAAAGATAAAATAGATATTGGAAATATAAAACTTGTTTCTGGTGAATATGTATCTGTTTACCCTTTTAACTGGTATAATTATCTTATACTCAAAGAGTTCTTGCCAATATCTCCTGTTTGTTGTGACAAATCATCATCTTTTGGCACTGGAGACAGATTGGGAATGGTAACAGCTGCACATCTTGAAGCAGATATCAGATATCCTGTTTTTCCAATAATTGCACAGCAGTCTCCAAGAGAGCTTGAAAGAACAAACAGAGATTTCAAAGATGTTCTCTTAAAAGCTGTGATTGGTGTTCTTGAAACAGGTTACTCTGGCAGTTTTGGTGCTGATGCAGATCACATCAAAGATGAAAAGAGATTTATGGAAGGTGTGGAAGCCGGATTCAGTATGTATACACTGGATGTGAGTGATGACCTTCAGGATATAAGTAAACTATCAGATAGTGAAATTGCAGAAAAAGCTAAATCACTTGCTGATGAAAGTAAAAAAATAATATCAGATTTTTCAGGTAAGACATTTGCTATACCAGAGGGAGAAGATTATATTGTAACAGAAGGTGAGTTGGTGAAATCTGCACTTGTATATGAGCAATCAATGAGGAAGGCTGTGAAATTTTATACAATGGCAAAAACAAGAATAAATGCTCTTGACCTTGAGGTTTCAATTGATGAAGGTTCAAGAGATACAACAGCAGAAGACCATATATTTGTAGCTGAATTCCTGCATAGAAATGGTGTTGATTTCAGAAGCTTAGCTCCAAAATTTCCTGGTGAATTCCAAAAAGCTGTAGATTATAGAGGTGATTTTGACAAGCTCAATAGATCCTTCAATGTTCATGCTGAAATAGCAAGACAAATGAAAGGCTATAGACTAAGTATGCACTCAGGTTCAGATAAATTTAGTGTATATAAAATGTTTGGAAAAGCAACAAGAGGCAATTTTCACATTAAGACATCAGGCACAAGCTGGCTCCAGGCTGTGAAACTTGTCTGCTATGCAAACCCAAATCTATTCAGTGAATTATATGAAATATGCATAGAAACTCTTCCAGAGAGCAAAAAGGCATATCATGTGGATATAACTCAAGAGCATTTTCCAACTGAGCTTCCTGATGACATAAGAGCATTTTATGCAAACCCAGATGTTCAGCAGCTTTTCCATATATCCTATGGTGCTTTATTAGATAGAAAGAAAGATGATATTATTCAAACTCTTATTGAGAATGAACAAGATCACTATCAATTTGTAACAGATCATATAAATAAACATCTTCAACTTCTGTTTGAAGATTAGTATATAAAAGAATTAAAGGTTATATTGAATTAATGAATAAAAGAACTGAGCCTGTTCCTGTAATAATTGTTACTGGTTTTCTTGGTTGTGGTAAAACATCATTTATCAGAAAACTGCTTCCAGAATGTGGAGTGTTAGGTATAAAACCAACTCTTATTATCAATGAAGTTGGAGATACTGATATTGATGGAGAGAGTGTATCAGATTTATATTCAGAACAGGTGAGACTTGTTGGAGGGTGCATTTGCTGCAATCTCCAATCTCAGCTCAGAGAAACTATTTATGATTTACTTGAGAAAGATGATACTGAGATAATTATTATTGAATGCAGTGGTCTTTCAAATCCAATTGATGTATTAGAAGCTTTAAGTGCTCCAGCTATGATATCAAAGTTGGGGGTTACTCATATAATCTCAGTTGTTGATGCAAAAAGAGTACATAAGATACTAAAGACAGCAGAGCTTGCAGAATCTCAGATAAAAACAGCAGATGTATTAGTGTTAAATAAAATAGACCAAGTGCAAGATGATGAGCTAATAGAAATAAAAAAGCTGTTAAAAGATAAAAATCCAAATGCAGATTTTTATGATGTATGCTTTGGAGAAATAGGCTCAGAAAATATAAAGAAACTGCTTACTGATAAAGTAAAAATGAAATGCACCTGCAGTTCACATAATTGCAGTCATGACCATAGTCACAATCATCACAATGAAGATGAACACAATCACCATTATCATCAGCATTGCCTACCTGAATCATTTTGCACTTCAGCATTTGATTTGCCTGATGAGATTTCTATGGATACTTTAATGACAGTTCTAAAGTTTCTTCCTGAAAATGTTATAAGGGCAAAAGGGTTTGCATATATAAATGATGATGGCTGGTATGTTATGCAGAAAGTATTTGACTATCTAGAAGTATTAAAACACAATGGCAAAGAACCATCTGTAGGTGCTGTTTTGATATGTATTGGTCAAAATCTAGACTCTAATGAAATCAGCAAAGTAATACCAACCTAATATTGCTAGAAAGATATTGGCACACCTTTTTCAGGATATATTATTTTGGCTACATCACCCACAAGGTCTGGATATAAATTAAGTGATGTGCAATGTACTGGTATCACATATTTTGGTCTTATTGTTTCTATTATCTTTTTTATGTCTGGTCCACTTGCATGACCAGATACATGCAATGGATCTTGCTCATCATCTCTTTTCAGGTTTCCTGCCACTTTCATTTTGTATCTATTTATCCAATTTAGAAGCTTATCAATATCCATTTCCATTTCTTCATTAAAAGCTTCACAAGATGAATATACCCACACAGAGTCGTTTTTTGGTTGAATGTATGCTAGTTCATTAGCATCCCAATAGCTGAAGCAGCAAATAAACTTATCTTGATTTTTAGATACTTCCTGAGGAGTGATAACAAAAGATGCATACTCATCTAAAAGTTCTTTTTGCCAGGTTGAAGTAGTAGATGAATATCTTTCATAAACTTTGATGTTTAGCTCTGATGGTCTTGGCACATATTGGGATTTATCAACAAGACTCATAACCTTGAGCAAAAATAAATCTTTAGGAGTAAGCACAAGGTCTCTATTTGTTTCTCTTGCAATTTCAAGAAAAGTTATTAGCCTTTCAACATTTCTTGGGCCAAAATCTGCTATCACCAATCCATTAGCATTTTTCACAATATCCAATGCATGATCTTTTATAGATGCTTCAGTTGTATTTTTATTACTATTTATTCTGGTTCCTTCAATTATCAAAGCTATTGGATTGAGTTTGGCTGCTTCCTCTGCAAATTGATATGTGAAATTTGCATATTTGCCTGTTGTTCTAATATCTCCGGAATATATCACCCATCCAGCAGATGTTTCAACAGCCCAAGCTGTGGAGCCATAAATTGAATGATCCACTTTAAGACTTTTAACTGTCATTGAACCACATTTATCTGCAGATTCAAACATTCTAGGCAAGAAAGTTTTTTTCTTCATAGGAGAAGAATTCCAATAATCTTGAAGGCTTATCGAATCATCAAAATCAGATATTCTAAAAGGTCTTGGTTCTAAATTACCAGTTTTGTCTGATTTCACAAGCCCACTTGAGTTATCTCTCAAAGCAAAATTGCAGTATTCAACAGCAAGCCCACTTTGCCCTGTGTCCTGCATTGCTCTCATTATTGCAGCAGACATTGCAGTTGAGTAAATAGGTATGTCTTTTCTTAAAAAAGATATGTATCCAGTGTGGTCAACATGTGCATGTGATACCAAAACTCCATCTACACCATCTATTTGTGTACAATTAAATCCCTCAAAAGGGTTATGTAAACTTGGAATAAAATCATCTCTATAAATGCCTTTTATTGGTGGAAGCAGACCAAGTTGGATATATTCATAAAGACCACCTGCAGGCTTTGGCTTCATAAACTCATCATACAAACTGCCTTCAGCACCAAAATTCATTCCAAAATCAAAGAATAATCTGCTATCACCATCTTCAAGCAGTATTTTATTTCCACCTATGCAGTTAACTCCATCAAAAACAGTGATTGATACCAAATAAGTTCTCCAATTTATTTCAATAATTCAAGGCTCATTGCCATAATAGCCATACCTGCAGTTACACCAACAATGGCAGTGTGATCGTGTCCATAAGATCTTGAAGCAGGCAAAAGCTCATCAAAAGCAACATATACCATTATACCTGCTACAAAAGCAAATGTGGCTGCCATTACCGCTCCACTTACAGAGACAAAGGGGAAAAGAATTAAAGCAGCAATTAATGCACCAAGCGGTTCAGCAAGACCAGATAATGCAGAGTAGCTAAATGCTCTCTTATGACTTTTTGTGGCAGCATATATTGGAGCAGCAACTGCAATACCTTCTGGTATGTTGTGAATTGCAATAGCAACACCAAGAGCAATACCAAGTCCCGGCTCTGCAAGAGTTGCTACAAAAGTTGCTATTCCTTCAGGGAAATTGTGTATAGCCAGACCAAATGCAGTGAAAATGCCTGTTCTGTATAGCTTTAATGTTTTAGGATTTGATTCAATTTGGGTGTCTGTATGCACACCTGAATGCATTTCACCACCAAATGAGTGTGGAATTAAAAGATCAATTAAGAACATTGCTCCAATACCAATAAAGAAAAATAAATTAGCATAAACAAAACCAATTTCTTCTATTCCCTTAGGAAAAAGCTCAACAAAAGAAACTAAAATCATAACACCTGCAGAGAAACCCAAAACTCCGCTCATTACTTTGTTGCTGGGTTTTTTTATAACAAAACTGAATAAACTGCCAATTATAGTGGCACTGCCAGCTAAAAAAGATACTAATAATGCAAACCAAAAATTTTCCATTTATTCCTCCAGTTAAGAGAAAATATAATTATTGCTTAATAATTTTGAAATCTTATAGTTATATACCCATCAATAAATAACCGAATAATATATTATTATTCTGCATTGCATTATTTTTTCCTTGAATTGAATAATAGTAATATGTATAGTTATGTTATATTAACCAATCACAAGAGAGGTGATTATGGAAAGAACATTTATTATGATAAAACCTGATGCTGTTAAAAGAAAGCTGATAGGGGAAATAATATCTAGAATAGAGAGAAGAGGACTAGATATAAAAGAGTTAAAAATGCTAACTCCATCCAGAGAACTTGCAGAGGAGCATTATTCTTGCCACAAAGGAAAAGATTTTTTTGAACCTACTGTTGAATTTATCACTTCCGGACCAGTGTGTGCAATGGTTGTTGAAGGTGAGAATGCAATAAGCATTATGAGATGTATGATGGGTGCATTAGATCCATTAAAAGCACAATCCGGCACAATTAGAGGTGATTATACAACAAGCACAAGATATAATCTCATTCATGGCTCAGACTGCAGGGAAAGTGCTGAAAGAGAAATAAAGCTTTGGTTCGGTTAAATAGATAAAATTTTCTAATTGATAAAAATTTGTATTGAAAAAAAAACTAATGAATGATAACCTTAATACTTGTAAATATTCTAAATTAAGAGATATATAATTGGAGAATGTTATGAAAAAGGCAATATTTGTTTGGGGTGGCTGGGATGGTCATGAGCCCAAGCAGTGTGTAGATATTTTTGCCCCTATTTTACAAAGTGAAGGTTTTGAAGTTGAAATATCTGATACACTTGATACTTTTGCAGATGAAGACAAAATGATGGCAATGGATTTAATTGTGCCTGTGTGGACTTGTGGAAATCTTACTGGAGAACAAGAAGGCACTTTGCTTAAAGCAATCAAAAGCGGTGTTGGCTGCGGCGGCTGGCATGGTGGCATGGGGGATGCATTTAGAAATAATACATCATACCAATTTATGGTTGGTGGTCAATGGGTAGCTCATCCTGGAAATATACTTGAGTATGAAGTAAATATTATTGATAAAGATCATGAAATCACTAAGGGTATTTCTGATTTTAAGATTACCTCTGAGCAATATTATATGCATATAGACCCATCAAATAATGTGTTGGCAACAACAGAGTTTAAGGGTACAGAAGGTGAACCTTGGATAGCCGGAACAGTGATGCCTGCTGTATGGACAAGAAAATTTGGTGAGGGTAATGTGTTCTATAGTTCTGTGGGACATGTTGCTGCTGATTTTCAAGTTGAAGAAGCAAAAGAGATTGTAAAACGCGGCCTTATTTGGGCAAGTAAATAGGTAACGGAGAAAATATTTATGTCTATAAAGACTACAAAAGTTGGAATTGTTGGATGCGGTAATATTAGCAGCATTTATTTTGAGGCTGGTTCAACATTTGAGATATTAGAAATAGTTGCTTGTGCTGACCTTATTAAAGAGAGGGCAGAAGAAAAAGCAGAGAAATATAATATTCCTAAGGCTTGCACAGTTGATGAGCTGCTTGCGGACCCTGAAATTGAGATAGTGATAAATCTCACCATCCCAAAGGCTCATGCAGAAGTTGCATTCAAAGCTTTAGAAAATGGCAAATCAGTTCACAATGAAAAGCCTCTTGCTATTGAAAGAGCAGATGGTAAAAAGATGCTTGAGATGGCAAAAAGCAAGGGTTTGAGAGTTGGTTCTGCACCGGATACTTTTATGGGTGCTGGTATTCAGACTTGTATAAAGATGATTGAAGATGGATGGATTGGTGAGCCGATTGCTGCTACTGCATTTATGACTTGCAGAGGTCATGAAAGCTGGCATCCAGATCCAGAGTTCTATTATAAAGTTGGTGGTGGACCAATGTTTGATATGGGTCCATACTACTTAACAGCTCTAATTTCTATGTTAGGACCGATAAAAAGAGTTACCGGTTCTACAAGAATCACATTCCCGCAAAGAGTTATCACTAGTGAACCTAAAAAAGGTGAAGTGATGGATGTTGATGTTCCAACACATATAGCAGGAATTATGGATTTTGCAAATGGTGCCGTTGGAACTATTATCACTAGTTTTGATGTATGGGCTGCTCAGCTTCCAAGAATAGAAATTTATGGCACAGAAGGCTCATTGAGCGTTCCTGATCCTAACTGTTTTGGTGGACCAGTGAAGATGTATAAACCGGGTTCAGATTGGAAAGAAGTGCCATTATCTCATATATATGCAGAGAACAGCAGAGGCATTGGTGTTGCTGATATGGCTTATGCTATTAGGAGCGGTAGAGCACATAGAGCAAATGGTGATATGGCATATCATGTATTAGATGTTATGCATGCTTTCCATGATGCAAGCAAGGAAGATAAGCATATTGAGCTTGAGAGCACTTGCACAAAACCTGCACCTCTTCCTTTAGGTCTTAGAAAAGGCATATTGGACGAATAATATAAACAATTAAAGAGGCTGTCTTTTATAGATGTCATTCTGAATCTATACAAACATAGATGCTGAATCAAGTTCAGCATGACGCAGTGGTGAATTACCGTGTGAGGTGTGAGGTGTTTCGGGAACTTGTTCCCGAAACTTATTCTATTGTTCTTGAAACTTATCCGCCAAAAAGACAGCTCTCTTTATTTATAATCAATCGGCAGAGAGATGATAGTTGAGTTCCCATATAAAAATCAGTTTGAGCCAATATATATACCTGATGATAGCTTAATTGGTGTTTTCCAGCCTCATGAGTTTGATGAAGTAGAAGATAAAATCAAATGTATTGAAGATTCTTTAGACAATCCAATTGGCACAGGCAAGATTGAAGATGTTGCTAAAGATGCAAAAACAGCAGTTATAATTTCTGATGATTACACAAGACAAACCCCAGTTGACATTATTATTCCTCTCATAGAAAAAAGGCTCAAATTAACAGCTGTTGAATCTATAAAAATTCTTGTTGCACTTGGTACTCACAGACCTATGACAGATGAGGAGAAACTGGAAAAGTTTGGCAAAGATATCTGCTCAAGATTTGAAATAATAAATCATAGCTATAAAGATAATTCCCAACTTGTTGATTTAGGCACAACAGATGGTGGCACTCATTTTGAAGTTAATAAATATGTGTATGATGCTGATTTTGTGATAGGCTTAGGTCAGATAGTACCTCATAGAATATGTGGTTATTCTGGTGGAGCTAAAATAATATTGCCGGGAGTTTGTGGAGCTGATGCTACTGCTCATACCCATTGGATAGGTGGCTTTGCTCCTGGTGAGGAAATGCTTGGCAAAACAGATAATATTGTCAGAAATGAAATGAATAAATGTGCTCAAATGGCAGGTTTGAAATATATAGTCAACACAATATTAGATCCATCTGGAAAACTCATATATGCAGTATCTGGAGATTATATTTCAGCTCATAAGGAAGGGTGTAAATTATCAGAGAAAGTATTTGGAGTGAAGGTGCCTTGCAAAGCTGATATAGTGATAACAGATTCATATCCAAAAGATATTGAACTCTGGCAGGCTGCAAAAGCTATGTACGCTGCAGATTTAATGGTTAAAGAGGGTGGGGTAGTTATACTTATCAGCCCTTGTGTGGAAGGAGTTTCAAGAGCTCACCCACAAATATTAGAAAGAGGATACACAACAGAAGATGAGACTATGTGTGATCTTAATGCAGGTCTAATCAATAGGTCTGTTGCTTCTCATTGCCTCAGAATGGGCAGATTGATAAAAGAAAAAGCAAGAGGAATAATGGTTAAAAATGGTATTCCAAAGGAAGATCAGGAAAAACTAGGTTTTATTCCTGCTGAAACACCTCAACAAGCCCTAGAAATTGCTTTTGAACTTACTGGCAGAGATTCTAAAGTTGCTGTGTTAAAACATGGTGGTGAAGCTTTGCCTGTTGTGGGATAATCTGCTATTGATTCCGACTAATATATATTGTGTGTTCAAAAAATGCAATAATAATCAGGAGGATTATTTGATGAGTTTTTTTGTTAAATTTAATAGAAATTTTTTCTTAGTAGCAGTGTGTATTTTAGTGAGTATGATATCAATTCCAGTTTATGCTGCAGAAATATCAGAATCAGGTTTTACTGTTAAATATCCTGATGGAATGGAAAAACAGGCAAAAAGTGTTTTAGAGAAGGCAAAGAAAAGCATCACTCCATATCTTGATGTTCATCTGCAGATATTGAATGATATGAAAGAAACAAATGTTCTTGCAGATGATATAGCATTTCTGTTGTCAATAAATGATGACAAGAATAAAGTAGAATCAATAAAAAAGATATTAGATAACTATAGGGCATCATCTGCAGGGTTAGTTGAGTGTTTTAGGAATATTGAACTTATAAAAAAAGAAGATATAGTCAGCAAAAAAGAAATTGATGCAGGAATTCTTGTTTTGAAATATGATGAAAAAAAGGATGAGTTTTTATTAATACCAAAATCACTAGAATCTGGAGAATTGCCAATAGCAAATAGTTTTCTTCCCCTTGTTATAAATCCGGATGGAACTATCAGAGGTGATAACAAATTGGAAGAAATGGCTATGGATTTTCTAGGTACATCAAAACTGCTGCCATTAATAAATATTCACCAAACAGTTTCATTTATCATATCAGATGAGCTTGGTCTTTATTATCCATTCAGCAGATGGTTTACCGAAGGTGTATCAGGCTATGTTTCAAAAGAAGTTGTTAAAAGATATCCTCAGATATACAAACTTGCAGAAATTTTATTTGTTCCAAATGAAGAAACAAAAAAGTTAAGAGAAAAAGTAAATTTGATAGCTTGGCCTCAGTCTGCATTCCAGAACAAGAAAAAATTAGATCCCATTCAGGAAACTGCCAACATGCAGTATTCTGTTGAGCTTATGAGTGCAATTTTATCAAATAATGGGAAAGTAGTTCTTCCTAAAATTATGTCTGGATTAAAATATAATTCTGATGCGGACACAGAGACAATTCTTGCTAAGATTAAGGAAGTTACAGGAACAGACTACAGAAACGAGCTTTTGAAATATACGCCTGCTGATGTGAGAGAAGGTATTTTAGCAAAAAGACATATAGCCTTAATTGAGTCTGCTGAAAAATTTACAGAAGAAAAGAAATATGCAGAGAGCAGAGATGCTTTGATAAAAGTTCTTGAAATGACACCAGAGGATATCAACAGCAGATTAAATTTGGCATGGATGCAAAGAGAAAATGAAGATTATTTAGATTCAGAATTTAATGTTTTCATATCTGCAAGGTTAATGAAGAATGAAAGCTATAGTTTCAAGCTGTTTGGTGGTGGTGGAATTGAAGGCAATTATGTGCTTGGAAGGTTGGCTATATTGCTTGGAAATCTTGAATATGCAAAGAAGTTTATTGAACCAGTTCTTGAGGCAAAACCAGATCATAAAGATGCAAAGAGAGCAATGGATGAAATAAACAAAATAACAGAAGCAGTTAAAAATCAATCTGAAAGTAGTAAATAGACAGAGTCTTGAAATGCGAACATTGTTACATAATTTCACATATTATACTCCTTCATTATAAAAATAATGGAGGATTTTTATTATTAGTAGCTTAAAATAATATCCCCCTGACAATGTTCAGGGGGAATAGGAAAGAGAAAGGAGAGAGTTAGGGTTTAATCTTTGAATGTATTATACACATATTATATACATTTGACAATACCCTAAGATAAAAAAATTCTAAATTTTAACAACTGCAACATTCACTATGAACATTCTGACAACTTTGACAACTTGCAGATGCAGAATCTTTGATAGCCTTTAAGTTGTCAATTGGCACACTTGGAGGCAAATCACATCCTGATGAAATAATAAACCTTCCATCACAGCTAAGTTTTTCAATCAAACTATCAGCAACTTTCTTCACATCATCATAACTGCCTTTCATCATTGTGGTTGCAGGGTCAATGTTTCCCATCATCACAACATTATCTGGAACTAATGAATATATTTCTTCTGCATCCACTGCAGAACCGATGCTGAGAGCTTCAATACCTGTATCGCACATAGATTTAACAAGATGATTGATTGTTCCGCAGTTATGCAATGAAGGTGTTTTGCCTTTTGCCTTTATAATATTCACAATTCTTTTAATATAATTATTTGAGAATTCTTGTGCATCATCCTCTCTTAATAGGCTTGATGCAGGTTCAAGAATCATAATGCCGTCAATTCCTGTATCCAGTAATGCATCAGTGTATTTTTCTAATAATTGAGTTGCTTTTTCAAGCACTTCATGCACTGTTTCAGGTTCAAGTTTAACAGCTATTGAGATTTCTGTCATTCCCATAAGTCTTCCTGCAATAGAGAATGGACCTAACACATATCCCCAAATAATTTTTTCTGGCAAAGCATTTCTGAGTTCTTTGCAGGTTTCAACAAAAATATTCAATCTGTTGTTAACTCCAATTTCAGGAACAACTAATGCTTTAGCATCTTCAAGAGTTTCAACTTTTATACCTTTGATTGCAGGCATTTCATCTGTTTCCCAATCCACAGTTCCGCCTAAAGCTTCAGTTTCAACTGTAAGATCCATCATAGGAAATACTATATCAAAATCCACTTCTTTGTTTAGCTCTAAAATTGTTTTAGCTTGTAGTTTTCCATCATTAAGATTTTCTTTTACGGTTGTGTTGGTTAATTTAGTAGCAGGAAACCCGGCAAGCGGTGCTGCCATTTGTTTGCCAAAACTTTTTACATAATCTTTGAATAACATTTTAATCACCCCGTTATATCGTTAATTAATTACTTATTTGTAATTTTGGTAATTTTTCTATCTCGACATTCTTATTATATCCCTCAAATAGTCATCTCTCAATAGTAAAAAATTACAATGATACAATCTTTTTAATAGCACTTAATTACCACAAATATTTGAAATATTTAATAGTTTCCTATCTTAAAATATACCCAAATATTGCAGATTGGTAAAATAATGCTGTTTTGTAGTTTTATATGACAACTAATTAACGATATTAAAAGTGGTTGTTTGTGATTCCTATTTGCTTTGACCGCTATTTATACTAAGTAATATATTGACCAATGTATTGTTTTATGATACACTGCCTCGGTATTAGACATAATAAAAAATAAAATAACACAATAAGTTTTAAGGATGTTTTTTATGAAAGAAGCTATCGGATATGCACAAGAAATCCCCGGTGGATTGGTGTTTGAAATAGGAAATGGCTGCATGCACAGAAGAATGCACTGCATCTCAGGTAAACTAAATACCACAAGCATTATGAATGTCATAAATGGTGAAGAGTATCTTGATGATAACAATTATGAATTTCAAATATTGCTGAGAAAGAATGAAGAAGAAAAAACAATCACTTCAAAACAGTTCTCTTTCAAAAATTATGAAACACCAGTTTGGGATAACAACACCAGATTGCTCAAAATTAATTTAGAATCTAGGTTTGAAGATAAGCCTATTGAGTTGTCTGTATATTATCAAGCACAAGCAGATAAAAACTTTATTTCAAAATGGATAGAAATCAAGAAAAATGATATTAAAGACTGGGTAATTACAAGTGTTGTTATTGAGAATATGAAATTCTTGGAAAAAGTGGAGGGTGTTGTTCCAAAACCTAGGTATCCTGAAAAATTTCCAAATGATGAAGATAATGTACACGGAAAACCAGATCAATGTGATACTTCAGACCCAAATATAAGATTTCAGTTTGGAGAAAATGCAAGAGCTGTTGTTCATTATTGGGGAAATAATGAAGGTTTGTTCTTCTTCACAAAATCCCTTTTGGGCAAAGAAGAATTTACAAAATCTGAGGGTCTTGTGATGAGCCAGAGAGAGTATTTACCCTTAAAAGATGGACTTACAACAGACCCTGCAGATATTGGTGGATACAGAGGACCAGCAGAATTAGGGTTTAAGAGATATACTGAATATTTGATGGATAATTGGTGTGTGATTAAAGGTAAGGAAATGCCTGTTTCTTGGAGTACTTGGATGATCACGCTTGCAGATCATAAAGCACTTCTTTCAAACTATGACAGAGACCTTATATTAGAATATATTAATTACATAAAAGAGGCTGGATTCTATACTACATTGCACCTAGATCTTGGTTGGGAAGCTGAAATGTCAATGAAGGTGGATACAAAGAAATTTCCCAATGGTATGGAGGAAATTGTAGAAAAAGCAAGAGAAGCAGGCTTAGATATGACCTATTGGGTGAATCCATTCTCATCAAGTTATTGGAAAACTATCATTGAAGAAAGACATCCGGAATATCTTGTGCCGGGCAAAGTGAACAGAAGAAGTCATGCAACTGCAATTTGTATTATGACTGAGTATTATGAATATGTAAAAAAAAGATATATTGAGCTAGCTACTCAGCTGAATGCTAGAGTTATTTATTGGGATGGAAATGACTGGAATATTCCTGAATGCTGTTCTGATGAGCATGACCATTGTGATCAAGATGAGCTTGAAGTAAATGCTTGGAAGAGACTAAATGAAATATGTCAAGCAACACATGCAGCTAGAAAAGATACTATGTTTGTATGCTTTAGTATTCCATTTAACAACCATAGATTAAATGCTTTGGATCAAGAACAGATATCAGATACTTATGCACATGAGACAGGCAAGGCTGAGCTTCTTCATAGACAGCAGCTTTATCAAATGACTTGGGAGCATCCATATTATGCAATATGGGGCAGTTGGTATGGTATTGACTGGCACGATGCTGGCAGAGACAATCTTGAAACTAGACCGCTTGAAGAGTTAATGCATGCTGAAATGGCAATGATTGGTAATGGTATATGCCAAGCTGGCGGTGGTTTTGACTTAAAAAGAGCTAGACCAGAGTTTATGGAATGGCTTAAGAAACTTTTTGCATTTAGAAAGAGATTCAGTAATTATTTTAATACCTACCAGCATGTTCTTGATTTTCCTGATGGAAAGAAAATTGATGGTGAAGGACACGTGATTGATGGCAAGGGATTTATTGTATTAGTAAATCCAACAAGAGAAACTTTATCTGTCAAAATACCTCTTGATGAAGTAGAGCTGGAACTTGAGAAAGAAAAGAAATATACCCTCACAGACTGGTCTAATCTTGTAGCTGGAGAACTAATTGGTGAATTTGAAAAAGAAAATGCTCCGACTATTGAGCTTAAGGGTCTTGAAGTAAAATATTTAGGAATAGATATAGAATAGGAATAAAAAATGCCAACAGAATCAGGAAAAATAGGCTTTGGAATAATTGGATGTGGTGAAATATCCAATCATTATGTGCCTGCAGCACAGCAGCAGGAAGATGGTGATGCGGTTTGGTGTATGGATATAAATGAATACAATGCCAGAAGGATAGGTGAGGCATTCAATTGTCCATATACGACAGATTTAGATGTTGTATTAAATGATAAAAGAGTGGATGTTGTAGTGGTTGCTGTCCCACATGCAATCCACAAAGAAATCACTATCAAAGCAGCAAGGGCTGGAAAGCATGTGATGTGTGATAAACCTATTGCAACCACCAGAGAAGATGCTCTTGAGATGATAAAAGTATGCAAAGAATGCAATGTAAAACTAGGCACCAATCTTGCTAGCAGATTTCAGCCTTTTTCTGAGGTTGCAAAGAAAATTATTGATGATGGTATTATTGGTGAAGTGATGGCTGTAAAGATAAGTGCCTATGCAAACAAACCTGCATCTTACTGGACAACAGGTTGGATGGAAAATAACGATACATCTTGGAGAGCCTCAAAAAAAATGGCTGGTGGTGGCATTGGTATTATGAATATGACTCATGAGATAGACAGAATGAGTTATGTTACAGGCCTCAAAATTGATCATGTTTCAGGTGAATATGACACTTTTGTGGCAGATGTGGAAGTTGAAGATACTTTTGCTGGTGTTTGGAGATACAACAATGGAGCTATAGGTATTTGTCTTGCTAGTTCCAATATGCTTGGTAACAGCCATGAGCCTAACAGAATCTTCGGCACAAAAGGTCAGCTTCAATTATGGGAGCCTGTGAAAGTATTCACAACAAGAGAAGATACTCAATACACACCTAATGAGTGGCACGAAATACCAGCAGAAAGAATAAAAATTGATTATATTCCACTTATGAAAGCATGGATAAAAGCTATAAGAGAAGATACTGATCCACCAATCACTGGTGAAGATGGATTCAGAGTATTGGATGCAGTGCTAGGTGTTTATGATTCATCAGATACCAATAAGGTGATTTTTATGAAGAAGGATATATAAAAATATATAAGTTATATTCGGCATTATGTCGGGAAATTGTTCCTAACACAATATCAAATCAGAGATAATTATTGTTAAAATTCAAGCCGAGGTTTTTGTGACCTCGGCTTTGTTGTTTGTATATTAAGATTTTTTATCTTATTTCATCAGCAGCTTTTTTTGCTCTTGCTACATTCTCATTCCAGAAACCAGTGAACTGAGTGAGAGTTGGTGGAACATAGATTGTGTTTATATATTCATCTGGTTTCACACCATCAATCTCCCAACTCTTTTTCCAATCTGGCCATATTCTGCTTAGTATTTCATGTCTTTTTGCCCAAATACTTCCTTCAACTGGAGTGCCGTCCTCATTCATATCATCATATAAAGTTTTCCAATTATCTACTTTTATAGGCATCACATCAATATACATCCTCTGAATGTTTCCAAAGTCTGTTGAGAATGGCACATCTAAAAGCTCAGTATTTTGGAAGAAGTTTCTCTTTGAAGCTGTGAGAATTCTAGTCTTTGCCCAGCCTTCATTCTTTTCTAGAAGAATAACTACTCTCTTAGTTGCAAGTGTGCCGGCTCTGTCTATTGCATCTTCTTCAGCTTCCGGCTGGAAATTCATTCCCTTAACATTCACTTCAGCAATGAATTCAGCATTGTTTATTATATCATCAGTTAATTTCTTAACATCAGCAGGGTTTATTGTCTTAAATTTACTGTCAGCAGGCAATGCTTCAATAAGACTTTTCACTCTATAATCTCTAATGGCATCATTAAATCTGCCAATCATAGAAGTTATTACAGATCCGCCTTCTCCATCATCAGCTTTCTGACCTGTTCTCTTTTCCCAAGCTTCAATGCCATCTTGAGTAGCTTTACTTGCAGCATACATCTGAGGAACATCATAAGATAGGGTAACATTTGTAAACATTCTTGTTTTAAGAGCCTTTGGACAGAGTTCACTGTAGCCGGCATTTATGCTCTTTACAACATTCAATGCAGCTTGACCTGTGCAGGCAACTTTGAAATGGTTATTTGATATTCCTATTCTTTCTTTGCAAGTGTTCACATAAATATTATTAGCACCTTCCAAGAGAATATCATCAAAGCTTTTTACAAATATGCAAAGGCTCTCAAAAACTTCTCCAGCAAGGTTGGTGAGTTTTTCTTCGTCATTATGCCAGTCTGGTCTTAACTGATATGCCACTCTTCCAAGACCTTCAAGAAGAAATATTGATCTCAGACCGAGCATTGCATCTGCAACAACCCATTCTGTAAACTTGGTGGCTCCCCAATCATCAGACATATTATTATCAACTTGCAGTCTTGCAATGATTTTTCTTACCTGATGCCATTTGTTTGGAAATTGATTGATAAAGCTGATTGCTTCATTTCCCCATATATTTCCTACTCCACTAAGGTCATTTTCACCCATAACAGCAATAGCAGGGTTTGTTGTACCTCCCATGCTGCCCATTCTTCTGCACCTTGCAGCTTGAAGACCATAATCATTAAAGAATTGAGTTTTTACTTTGCCTTCTTTTCTTGCAAAGTATTCTGCAGGATAAAAAGCATCTCTTTCATATAATTTGCCGAAGCATTTTAAGTATTCATTGATGCATTTATATGGGTCATTTCCTGTATCTTTTTGCCATTTAATACCCCATGCACCAAATAGGTTATCACCTTTATTGGCAGCTAAATCTTCTGCTTTTATTAATCCCATCACATTATTGAAAGCTGCCTCATCTTGATTTGCAAATTCAATAGCAACCTCTTTGCAGATATTTGATAATTCTTTAGCATCTTCATCAGAAATTATATTAGAGCCATGAAGTTTTTTGTTTTGAAGGTTGTGGTCTAATTCTACTGGTGAAATTAGAGATTCTGCTATTCCAAGAAAAAATGAAATAGCTTTTTCATGCATTGCAGTGTTGCCACTTGAATATGCACTTTTCACACTTTCTGCAATTTCAGTGCAGGTTGATTTAAAATCACTTGGTGTGGTGAGGAAAATAAGTTTTTGTCTTGCAATTTCCACATCCCAACCGGGCATCATGCAGCCTGTTCTTTCATCTTGTCCACATATCAGCTTGATTATTGTATCAGCATTTTGAGACATTATTAAGTGTCCTCCTGAGTGTTCACTCATATTTAATTAAGTTTAGGATATATAAAAACTAGATTTCTGAATGCTGGATTTGAGGCATTTCAAATAGTTTTAGTTCCTGATTTTATTTTAACCGCATACACCCTTGCAGTCAAATTTTTGTATGCTATAATTTTTACATAATATAATATACAAACTTCAAGATTTTAATTGTAGGGTTAATATGAAAACCTGTCCTAGATGTGGGTCAAATGAAATTGAATATATAGACAATGAACCATCATTTGCTTGTTTTGGTTGTGTGTTTTTCATGCCTATAATGCTGATATTACCATTAATTTGGCCATTATTCAAAAAGAAAAAACCACAGCACCATTGCACAAACTGTGGTTTCGATTGGTAGAAAGTCTATTCTATAGCCTCTTCTTTTTACTCTTTATTACTCTCTTCTTCATCTTCATCCTCTTCATCAATCAATGAATTAGGATCAAAGTTTGGAGCACCAACGGTGAAGATTATCTCTTTATCAGTTTCAGTAGAAGTGATTTTGAAAACATAATTTTTTTTAGTTTTTTCATCATCAACTTTCTCATTATTAGCTGTCATATTAAGTTTGATTGTTGATAAATCAAGAGAAAGGTATTCTGAGTTTCTTCTGAAAGTCTTTTTGAATAAGTCATATTGATATTCATTGATATTGCTGAAGTTTAATCCAGCAGGGTTTACTGCCCATGCCTTCTGATTTTCACTCAGACTTGCATAAGCTTTGAGTATATCTCTATTGTGATTCACATTCCATAAACCAGCAGTCATAAAAACTCTATTTGAAATAATGTTTTCTCTGAACTGTTCTCTTGTGATAGATGCTATTTCGCATAGTGTATCAAGGCTCATGGTGCCTGTGCTAATTAGTTCATTTTTCCATTTATCTATCCAAGCTTGTGGAATCTGAGCAGATCTCTTTTTTAACCATTGCCTATCTTTGAATTCAATTATCTCATCATTTCTAGACCAATTTAATAAATAACCACTTGCTATTGTATCTATCAATTCCTGAGCTGTTTTTTTATCTGTGGGAATTTTTGCATTCATTGATAATGATACTGTATCTGAAACTATAGGGATTTTTGTTTCTTTATACAATGCTTTTAGTGTATTAGAGAATATTTTTGATAAATTACTTGGCTGCTTAATATCTAAAGATATTTCATTTTGTAAATCTTCATATACTTGAGTTTGCATTATTTCAGGTTCTCCCCAATCCATTTCACTTATTTCTTTTCTTATACCAGTTTCTATCATAGGTCCATAATTTTGCATCAAGGTCATCATGTTGCCTTCACCTTCTAATAGCTGGAGAAATACTTCTCCCATCAATTTTGCATAATCTGAGTTTGGATTCATTATTGGAACACTATAATTTCTGCCATCATAAGAAAAATTAATATCACCTAACATCATATTTCTCATAGGTGATTGCCCGATATTTTCTCTCATAGAGTTTATATTTATTGTTAGCTTTTCAGGATTTACTGCTATATCAGTTGGGAATTCTCTGTTTCTATCTCTTCTAAATATTCCTTCAATTTTATGCAGGCTTTCCATTGCATTAATTGCAGACTGCAATGCTGATGGAGATAGGCTGGCAGCATTTATTGTCTGTTCATTTCCATATAGCAAAGCATCATACATTGAAGGCATTTGGCTAAATATACTATCAAATGATTGAGCTAGACCAGTCTTAGCAGATACATAAAGATATGGGTTTTCAGCTCTAAGTTTTTCAAGCTGTTCTGGAGTCATATTTGCTATGTCAGAGAAAGAATCCAAAGCTTTTTCTCTCATTTCCTGAGCTTCTTTTTCAAGCTTTTCCTGCTGTTCAAGGTGTTTTCTCTCTGCACTAAGTAATGTATTTCTATCCATGTAGAGTCTATAAGTAGGTTTTTCTCCAGCTTTATTTACACTCCACACAAACCTCATCACATTTGCAATAGATAGCATAAGCTTATTAAGAGGTACATCTTCTGCAAAGATAACCATTTTCCTATCTCTCACTTGCCAGTCAATGTCATTGTAACCGGCATACAGCACAACACCAGACTGTTCCATTAGCTCATCAATAATATCTGAAACAGTCATATTGCTTGCTTTGATTGACACTTTTATATTTAGCCTATCATCATCAAATAATGGATTCTTTACTTCTTCTTTTTCTTCAATCATATTGCTATTAATATTTGGATCAACAGTTACTTTACCTTGTGCAAATAATATTGAACTAGAAAAAATTAAAACTAGAAAAATTGCATAGAACCTAAGCATCATAATCTCCAATCTACAGAAAAAGGATTATATATAAATTAAAAGAAGCAGTTTAATTGGTATTATATACCAAATTAATTAGTGAATTATTTCTAAAATTCCTGTATCATACTCAGTATAATTGGAATATCAATTTTATAAATCACAAAAGAGGTTTTTTGAAATGACATACAGAGAAAGAGTGATGGCAATATTTGCTGGAAAAGAAGTGGATAATATTGTCTATCAGCCAAGACTTGAGCATTGGTATAAAATATGTAAAGGCACTAACACATTGCCTGATAAATTTAAAGATATGAGCCTTTTGGATGTATATGATTATATGGGATGCTCCATAAGATCATATTCATGGTTTAACCCCTGCCTTGATATGCACTATACAGATGATGTAAAAATGACTGACATCACTGAAGGGAATATCACCATAACTAGATGGGAGACACCTGTTGGAAGTGTTGAAAAACATATCAGAAGATCTGAGCTTGCAAGACACACAGAAAAGTTTCCCATTGAAACACCAGAAGATATGAAAGTTGTAGAGTTTATACTCAGAAACCAAGTGTGGACTTTTGATTATGAAAGATTTGAAAAGTCTGAAAAAGAGCTTGGAGATAGAGCAGCACCTATGCTTTTTATTCCTAGAATAAATCTACAGAGGTTATTTATTGATTTAATGGGATTTGAAAACACCTTATATGCACTGCATGATGATGAGTCAAGTATAAGGCATATTTGTGATGTGATAGATGAAACGGACCAGGATTTAATTGATGTATTGTGTGAATCTCCAATTCCTATTATTAATTTTGGTGATAATGTTGACCAAAACTTTCTTAGTAAAAATGTATTTGAAACTTATCTACTGCCTACTTACAAGCAGAGAGCAGCAAAATTCCATAAAGCTGGGAAATATGTTCATGCCCATTGGGATGGAAGTGTAAGCTGGATAGCAAGCTATGCAAAACAAACAGATATGGATGGAATAGAAGCACTCACTCCCGTTCCACAAGGTGATATCACTTTAGATGCAATAAAAGATGCATTAGGAGATGAACTTATTCTGCTTGATGGTATCCCTATGACGTGCTTCCTGCCACATGAACCAATAGAAGAGTTAGAGAGATATACAAGAGAAATAATTGAAAGATTTTCTCCAAAGCTTATACTAGGTATTTCTGATGAGCCTAGTCCTGTGTGTGATATTGAAAGAGTGAAGTTTGTGATGGATATTGTCAATGAGTATGAAAAAGGCTGACAAGAAAGCACTGCTTAATAATGAAAATCTCATACAAAGTTATATAAAAAAACTGTCTGCAGATATACTGATAATAATACTTCCTGCCATGTGTATATTCTTTGGTGGGGGATTTGAAGGCACATCAATATTTTTTCTTGTGATGTTTTCTTTTATAGCAGTATTATCTGCAGGCATTTTTGGTGGTCTAAAAGATAAAATATTAAAACCAGTTGGCTATATTCCTCTTGTAGTTTTTGCAATCCTCACATTTATCTCACTTCTGTTTGGTGAGTCTTTATCAATGGGAATGAGACAGTTTTTTCTAGTTATATGTGGAATTTTCCTAATTATCACTTCTGCTTCCATTGCTAAACAAAAACCAGATGCTATTAAGATATGTATGTGGATAGTGTCAATTGTAGCATTGTTTGTTTGCTTATTTGCAGTGAGAGATTATGCTCTGCAGACAGGTGGAGGAATAAACTTCTGGCATGCTGTGATGGGAACTGGTGAACAGCTTAGATTAACAGGCACATTTGTGCACCCCGGAGCATTTTCTGGTTTTCTTTTAATTTCCATCCCTATCACACTAGCAATTTTTATAACAGCTCAAAACACAAATAGAGTATATCCATTTATTGCTTGTTTATCATTAATTTTTCAGGTGATTAGCCTTTTGATGACAGGCACAAAGTTTAGTGTGATAGTGTTGGTGTTTGTGTTGTTGGCATTCTTAATTTTTGGGGTTCTATTAAAAACATTCAATAAAAAAAATGTTAAGAGACTTTATTTTGTTGGGTTAGTGATGATATTTGCTGGTGTGTTGTTCACAGCTCCCATTTTGTTTAGGTTCCAGCAAACAGCAGAAGGTGGCACTCAGGCACATTCAACACAATTTAGAATCTACTGTTGGAAATCTGCAGTTAATATGATAAAGGACAAACCAATTTGGGGCACAGGACCAGGTACTTTCCAATTTGCATATTCCAGATATGCAATAGCTGGTCCAACAAAACATGCACATCAATCATACTTGCAAACAGCATCTGAGAGTGGAATTCCTGCTCTAATTTTTTTGATTATTGGGTTAAAAATTATTGCTATATGCTCATTAAAAACTATTTGGAAAGAAAGAAGTAATATTTCATCTGAATCCATAGATAAAAAACTAATTTATTGTGGGTTATTATGTGGAGTGTATGCATCTGCATTAAGAGGTCTTGTGGATTCAGATTGGTTTATTGTTGGTATTTGGGTTGCTTTTTGTGTATTTGTAGGTTTTATGGCTAGCTATGCAAACTCTGAAAAAACTATATCATCATTAAAAACAAGATATATTTATGCTGTATTTATAAGTGCAGGGGTGGTGTTTTATGCTAGTTTATGGATTGCATATCTAATAATTCCAGAATCATTTTCAAGAGAATTATCCAATAATGAAACAGCACAAAGATATTCATTAGCAAGCAATATTGCACCATTAGATTTTTATCTAGCAAGAGAAGATGGAAAATATAAATATCTATTAGATATAAATAAAACACTTGCAGAAAAAAGATTTGCTCAATCAATAGCACTAGCTCCAACAAACTCAGAAACTTATGGCACCATTGGTAATGTGTATTTATTATCTAATCAAAAAGATAAAGCACTAGAATACTTTAAAAAAGCAATAAAATATAATCCTAACTCAACTCTTTCTCTTCAGAGCATGGCAAATATCTACATTGAAAAAAATGACACAGAAAATCTTGAAAAGATATATCATAGAATGCTTAAAATAGAAAAATCAAAATTTGAGCAAATTAAAGGTGTGCCTGAGATTGTAGATACAAGATTTGTATATGCTCATCTTTATTTTGCTGATAAAGCAATTGAATCAAATAATACAAAAGAAGCAATCTATCACATTGATATGGCAATAGATAGGTTAAATAGATGGAGAAAAGAAACAATGGCAATAAATATTGCTATGTTTACAGGAATGCTTTCTCAAAATGAATTTGATAACAATTATCAGATGCTCTCAGATAGTTACAAAAAGCTTTCTGAGATATATGCAGATATGGGTGATAATACAAAATCAGTTGAATATGAGAAATTATCACAAAAAGTATTAGAAGATTATTTACTACATAAAAAAGAGATTGATAATTTATTTAGGCAATAAAAAGGCTGTTTATATTTTGTCATTCTTAGTAGAAGTGAAAATTTTTAGTATCTTATATTTAATTTCTAAAAAGGACTTTTCACTGCGTTCAGAGTGATATAAAGTAAAACAGCCTTCTGAAATATTATTCAATTATTAGTTGACTAGATTCTAAGATCAATTAGAGCACTTACACCAACACCATCAACTCTTTTTACATTACTTATAGATTCAGCATCAACTGGAATTAATGCTCTTATTCTAAGAGGTGAGCCAAATACTTTTCTGTCTTCAAGTTGAAGAACAGCTTTTGTTTTTTCAACTTCAGCTTTTGGACCTGCAACTTGTGCTGCACCTACATATCCACCATCACCTAAACTCATAATAGGGACAACCTTTGTGTCATATTTTGTGCCTAGATTTTTTTGTCCTGTAATTTTGTTGATAAAGTCATCAATCTGAGGACCAAATTGCTTCACAATGATTGCAATACCACCAACCTTTATGACATCACCTAGCCTGATAGCATTTACAGTAGATGTTGTGATAATTGCAACAAACAATACAAACACAACAAACAATGCTACAATTCTTTTATTCATAGTTAGCCTCCATTTCTATAAAAAAACTATAATTTGTTGCATATCAATGCATAGATAGTTTATCATTATATACTATAATGCCCATTATATTGATAAATATCACATTTATAGGTTCAAAATTGCTTTACTATTTCTAATAGACGATAATTTTAAGCAATGCTTGCCTTTAATAGCATTTTGAAATATTATGTTTATCTTTAATTTTATGGTAGTAAAGATGTAAGAAATCTTATATATAATTGTTATACCACACTCAAATTTTTACTTAACTTGATAGTGCATCTGTTTTTTGATGCACTATTTTTTTATGTTTATTGACTTAGAATGCTCATCTTGTGATAATATCCCAACTGATAAATTTTGGAGAATCAAAATGAGTAATATTATTAGAAGTGAATCATATAAGATAAATCCACTACCTATAGACAAGGTGAAAGTAACTGGCGGAATGTGGAAACAAAAAATGGATCTAAACCATCAAGTTGGAATTCCTTTACTTTTGCAACACTTAAAGGACCATGGGATTGTAGATAATTTTTCAAGAATATCAGGTAGAAAAAAGGTTGAAAACAGAGGTCCATATTTCAGAGACTCTGATATATACAAATGGATGGAAGGTGCTGCTTGGTGTCTTGCAACATATAAAGATAAAGAACTGGAAGATACTTTAGAAGAAATTATAGATGAAATAGTTGCTGCTCAAGCTGAAGATGGCTATATTAATACTTTCTTTCAAGAGTTATCTAAAGATCAGAGATTTAGAAATCTTGCTTTAGAGCATGAGTTATATTGTGCTGGGCATTTGTTTCAAGCAGCAATTGCACATTATAGAGTAACAGGAAGAGATAAGCTTTTGAATTGTGCTTTAAGATTTGCAGACTATCTTTGCTCTGTCTTTGGATATGATAAATTAGTTGATAAAGATGGTCACCCCGAAATTGAAATGGCTTTAATAGAGCTTTACAGAACTACATGCAAAAAAGTCTATCTTGAATTATCAAAATTCTTTCTTGAGCAGTTTGATTATGTAAATATTAAAGAAATAACTAGCCATGCAGTAAGAGCACTATATCTAAACTGCGGCGGTGCTGATTATTTCTGCGAATCTGGTGATGAAAACTATAAAAACACCATTGAAAAATTATGGGCAGATCTTACATGCAAAAAAATGTATATAACTGGTGGAGTGGGTGCAAGATATGATAATGAAGCAATAGGTCATCCATATGAATTGCCTAATAGATCTTATGCTGAAACATGTGCTTCAATTGCATCTATGATGTTTAATTATAGGCTTTTCCATTTATTCCAAGATGGTAGATATTATGATGAATTGGAGAGAGCTTTATATAATGGTGTCATATCAGGTGTTTCTCTTGATGGGAGAAGCTATTTCTACCAAAATCCTCTTTTGAATTATGGTCACTACTTAAGAAGTGAGTGGTTTGGCTGCACTTGTTGTCCTACAAATATGGTGAGAACTCTTGCCAGTATCCCCGGCTATATCTATTCTGCTGGTGAAAGTGATTTTTGGGTTAATTTATATGTGCCGTCAATAGCAGAGCATACTTTTAATGATGGTGTAGATTTGAGAATAAATCTTGATACAAAATACCCATGGGATGGTAAAGTTTCAATTAGTATAAATCTTTCAGAAGATAAAAAGTTTTCTATTAATCTTAGAAAACCTGAGTGGTGCAGATCTTACTATCTGAAAGTGAATTGTGAAGAAAAAAAAGTTCTAGTTGAAAATAATATAATCAAAATATCAAGGCTCTGGAAATCTGGTGATGTTGTAGAACTTATTCTAGAAATGCCAATTGAGTTGATGGAATCTGACCCAAGATTAATAGAAAACTATGGCTGTGTGGCTGTACAAAGAGGTCCTGTTGTGTATTGTGCTGAAGGGATTGATAATCCAGATTCAAGTATACTAAATCTTTCATTAGGTGAATATGATTTAGCTACTTCCCAAGATGATTCAATAATGAATGAATTGTTGGCAATAACTGGTGAAGGATTGAGATTGGATGTTGAAAATGAAAACACACCAATTTATGCACCAAAGGGTGGTTTCAAAAATCATAAATACACTAAAGTGTCTGTAAAGCTTATTCCATATTTTGCTTGGGCAAATAGAGGTGCCACACATATGAAAGTGTGGTTACCATTTATCAGAGAATAGTATCTTATGTAAATATAAGGTTTCTTTGAACCTAAAATATGGGTATTTGTGCAACTGATGATATAATTTTTTTCTTGTTTGTAATTTTTATTTATAAGATATTGACTAGTACGATACCATATATTAATTTACATAGTTTCAGAAGAATATTAAAAAAAGGGAGTATAGATGAAAAATATACCTGAATCGGAAGTAAAGAAAGAGACAATTTTTTGGCATTCATTGGAGATAAATGAAGTCCAAGAATTGCAGAAGACAGATATTGTAAATGGTTTGACAACAGAAGAAGCAAAAAGAAGACTTGAAGAGTATGGTCCTAATGTAGTTACCAGAAGAAAAGGAAAAACAGCTCTTCAGATGTTGATGCATCAGTTTACTGATCCATTGGTTTTTATCCTTATAATAGCAGCTGTTATAAAGCTCATCAAAGGAGATATGATAGACTTTGGTGTTATTATGGCTGTTGTTATAATCAATGCTATAATTGGTTTTATTCAAGAAGGCAAGGCAGAAAGTGCAATTGCATCTTTAGATAAAATGCTTACTGCAAGTGCCACTGTTATAAGAGATGGAGAAAAAATTACAATATCTTCAGAGGAAGTGGTTCCTGGTGATATTGTAATCATAAACAGCGGGGACAAAACTCCTGCTGATATCAGACTTTTTGAAGTAAAGAATTTACATATTGATGAGTCAATTCTTACAGGAGAATCTGCACCTGTTACAAAATCTACAAGAACAGTGCATGCAGAAGATCCTATATCAGAACAGCATTGTATGAGTTTTTCTGGTACTTTGATTGCAAGGGGTTCAGGGGCAGGGATTGCAATTGCAACTGGTGATGATACTCAGCTGGGTTATATATCAAAGCTTATTGACAGTGCTCCTGAAATTGCTACTCCACTGACAAAGAAGCTTGTAAAGTTTGGCAAAATGCTGTCATTTGCCATTCTTATAGTTACTTCAATTGTATTTGTGATTTCTATATTAATGGGCAATGATCCAAGTGAGATGTTTGCTGCTGCTGTTGCAATTGCAGTAGCAATGATACCTGAAGGTTTGCCTGCAATTATTACTATTATTCTTGCAGTTGGTGTAAGGAGGATGGCTGCAAGGCATGCAATTATCAGAAAACTGCCTTCTGTAGAAACTCTTGGAAGTGTAAGCGTTATTTGTTCTGATAAGACAGGAACTCTAACTGCTAATGAAATGACTGTAAAGCAAGTATATGCAGGTGCTATAAACTATGAGTTTTCTGGAATTGGATATGATCCTAGAAATTCAGAGGTTAGGGCTGTTGAGCATGATGATGAATCTCTTCATGACAGGGCATTTCTGGAGTGTATGATATGTGGTGTTTTGTGTAATGATTCAGATATCAAAATGGAAGAAGAAGATATTTGGAGAGCTGTTGGTGATCCTACAGAATCAGCACTTGTTACATCTGCAATAAAGGCAGGTATTGATCCTAAAACTATTAAGGAAGAGTATCCTAGATTAGATGTCATACCTTTTGAGTCTGAACATATGTATATGGCAACTCTCAACCAAACACCAGAAGGCAAGAAAGTTATATATGTTAAAGGTTCACTTGAAAAGCTTCTGAGTATGTCTAGTTGCCAAATGTTTGGGGATAATCTAGGTGAATTAGATAAACAACATGCTTTGGATAGGGCAGATGATTTTGCAAGACAGGGATATAGAGTTCTTGCATTTGCAATGAAAGAAGTTGATAGTAACACTGAGACTATTGATGAAAAAGATATGTATGATCTTGTATATCTTGGCATTCAGGCTATGAGTGACCCAGCAAGACCAGAGGCTATTGAAGCAATTAAGATATGTAAAAAAGCCGGTATTGAAGTGAAAATGATTACCGGAGACCACATAACCACTGCAAGAGCCATTGCAAGAGACCTTGGTCTTGAGATGAAAGAAAATGGATCTATCACTGGTGCTGAGCTGAGCAAACTAAGCAAAGAAGAATTTGAGGAAGTTGCTAATAATGCAACAGTATTTGCTAGAGTTTCTCCAGAACAAAAGTTTGATCTTGTAACTGCTCTTCAAAAGAGAGATAAAGTTATTGCTATGACTGGTGATGGTGTAAATGATGCACCGGCATTAAAGGCTGCTGATATTGGTGTAGCTATGGGTAAAGTTGGTTCTGAGGTAGCTAAAGATGCATCAGATATGGTGCTTACTGATGATAACTTTGCAAGTATTCAGGCTGCTGTTGAAGAGGGTAGAAGTGTATATAACAACTTAATTAAAACTCTTGCTTATATCTTGCCTACAAATGCTGGTGAAGGGTTGGTGATTATTTCAGCACTTCTTGCTGGTCTTACATTACCTGTTACTGCAATCCAAATCTTGTGGATTAACACCGTTACAACAGTTACCCTTTCACTTTCACTTGCTTTTGAACCTATTGAAAAAGGTCTTATGAACAAACCTCCAAGAGATCCAAATGCACCTATGCTTTCTAGAGCAGTTATTGAAAGAATACTCTTGATAGGTATTTGGATGGTGATTGTTGGTTTTGCTATATTCTATTATGAATATGAAATAAAGAAAGTTTCTATTGAAGAGGCAAGAACTGCTGCTGTAGCTGCAATTGTTTTTGTTGAGTTGTTCTATTTGTTTAGTGCTAGATCACTTACTGCTAATTTTATCAAAGTTGGATTGTTCACTAATCCTTATGTATGGATTGGTACATTTGCAGTAACATTGTTCCAATTAGCATTTACATATTTGAAGCCTATGAATATTATGTTTGGTACTGCTCCAATCAGCTGGGAAATATGGTGGCATATATTGATACTTAGCTTGCCAACTATTGTCATAGCAGATATACATAAAATCATCTGTAGAAACTACAAGAACGAATATTAATATAGAGTATATTTAAGCTTATGCCAGAGAATGGTAGAAGCTTTTTTTGAGAGTTTGATTATGAATGATTTAAAAACAGTGATTGTTGGTGTAGATTTTTCTTTGAAGTCATTAAATGCTGTGAAAATGGCAAAAATACTGGCAGAGAAAAATGATGCACTATTGAAGCTTATCAAAGTTATTGAGCATTTACCAAAAAAGCACCAAGCTGCTGCTTTAGGAATTAGTGAGGACGAAATTATTCAGACTCTAATTTCTCAGGCACTGGAGCATCTTAATAATATAAAGAATGAATTGCATTATGAAAAATCAGAGGCAGTTGTTGAGATTGGAGATGCAGCAAAGATATTAAGTAATGACTGTGATTCTGATACTCTGACAGTTGTTGGCATCACTGGAAGAATTACGGGTGATGAAGTTGCTAATTATGGCTCTACTACTTATAAATTAATGAGAAGCTTTCCTTGTAAGCTTTTGATAGTGAATGATCTTCCAAGGGAAAACATAAAAAAAGTTGCTGTAGCAATATCAACTGATAGAGATAATACATTGCTTCTTGAACAATCAAAAAGGTTATCTCAATTGACAAACTGTGAGATTGATATTGTGAGCACATATTCCACTCTTCTTGCTGACAAATTAGGAAGAACAATTGGAGAGCACTACAGAGAATTGCTTATTAAAGAAGAAGCAGCTGAAGTGAGTAGTAAAATGGATGAAGCAATATCTCAAATTGATTGGCAAGGAACAGTGTACAATAAAAAAGTTCTTCATGGTGCTCCTGGGATTGCTTTGGTAAAATATGCAAGAGATGAAGATATTGATGTGATGATAATGGGATATACAAGAGCTGAAGGTATATCAAGCTATATTCTGAGTAATACTGTTCAGCAAGTAATAGCAAAGATAAATTGTTCAGTTTTGCTTGTAAGACCTGATAAAAAAGGTTAAAATAACAGCAAATAAATTTTGTTGTATTTTATACAATAACAATCAAGAGAGTATGCTATGAGTAAAAAAATTAAAGTTACAGTATGGAATGAGTTTAGACATGAACAAAAGCCTGAGGGCAAACCAAGAGAGGTTTATCCTAATGGTATGCATGCAGTGATTGCAGACTATCTCAAGAAATATCCAGAGCTGGATGTAAAAACTGCCACTCTTGATGAGCCTGAAAATGGTCTTCCACAGAGTGTTCTTGATGAGACTGATGTTCTTACTTGGTGGGGACACACTGCACATAAAGATGTTCTTGATGAAACAGTAGATAGAGTGCAGGCAAGAGTATTGCAGGGGATGGGTCTAATTGTTCTTCATTCCGGTCATTTTTCAAAAATATTCAAAAGATTGATGGGAACTACTTGTGATCTTAAATGGAGAGAAATTGGTGAGAAGGAAAGATTATGGGTTATAGATCCATCTCATCCAATAGCTGAAGGACTTCCTGAATATTTTGAGATTCCTCATGCTGAGATGTATGGTGAGAGATTTGATATTCCTCAGCCGGATGAATTGGTATTTATTAGCTGGTTTGAAGGTGGGGAAGTTTTTAGAAGCGGCTGCTGTTGGCATAGAGGCAAAGGAAAAGTATTCTATTTCAGACCCGGACATGAAACATATCCTATCTTCTATCAAGAGGAAGTAATGAAAGTCATCTATAATGCAGTGAAATGGGCTGCACCATTAGATACACCTAATCACTACTATGGACATTATGAACCATTGGAAGATGTTACTCCATGGGAAGGTTAATTTATATTAACTAATCTTAATAAATAATAAAGTGTTGCAGAAGATTCTGCAGCACTTTTTTATTTGATACTAATTATCAAACTTTTAAAATACTCAGAAACAAAAAGCAGGAATTATCATATCTTGTTAAGAATATGCTATTGTATTATTGTATATATTATGGCATAATTATGTTCACTTAAGAAATATGTCAAAATAGTATTGATTATGACACATAAAGAGGAAATTATCTTAAGTATGCATAAGTATATATCTATATACATACTGTGCAAAAGTTGTAGTTTGTAAGTATCTCTTAATTAGGTAAAAAAAATTACATTTATGGGGTGAGAAGCTGTGAGCAATTTAGATTTGAAGAGATGGATAGTTGTTTTTGCTGGTGTTTTAATTGTTTTCTGTTCTGGTGGTGCATATACATTTAGTGTTTTTAGGGGTCCTCTGATTGAACTTTTAGGTGCAGATCCAACAAAAGTAGCTTTAGCTTTTAGTTTGAATTTGGGTTGTCTTCCGATTGGTGTTTTGATTGGTGGTAAGATTGCAGATACAAAGAGTCCTAAAAGCATAGTTGGCTTTGGCGGAGTTCTTATGGGACTGGGTATTTTTCTTGCTGGATTTACCAACTCACTTATATGGCTTTATCTCTCTTTTGGTATAATAATGTCTCTGGGCAGTGGTGCAAGCTATGGAGCTGCAATTGGAACTGCTGTTAAATGGTTCCCAGATAGAAGAGGTCTTATTGCTGGTATAGTTGTTAGTGCTCTTGGATTTGGCACATTTGTTATGGCACCTCTTGCAAAGTATTTAATTGCACAAGAATCAATAGGTGTTTTAGGCACATTCAAGATATATGGTATTGCTATAACAATCATTGCAATAGTTGCATCACAATTTATGAAACTTCCTCCTGCAGACTATGTTCCTTCTGGCTATGTTCCTAAAGCAGGACCTACAAAAGCATTAGGAAAAGATATCAATTGGATAGAAATGTTAGGAAAGAGCAGATTTTGGCTTTTATGGATTTTGTATGCATTAGGCTCATA
>JBDNDK010000029.1:0-18661 GCA_046719185.1 Armatimonadota bacterium | reverse complement strand
TAATTCACATATTGTGGATATGAAATTATAATCAATTATTTCTTCAATACATTCATAATGTGAAGCACCCAGCAATAGAATTGGAGAATCAATGCCAGCTTCTCTTAGCTCAATTCCTTCCTCAGCACTAGAAACACATAATATATCAGCACCTGCAGACAAACAAGCTTTTGATACTTCCACAGCACCATGTCCATATCCATCAGCTTTCACAGCAGGCATCACTCTTACATTTTCACCAACACTTTTTTTAATAGACTCAACATTATGTCTAATTGCAGATAAATCCACTACTGCATAGGTTGGTCTCAAGCATTTTATCATATTTTTCTTTGGACTCCATTTCTAAGGATTCCAATTTTTTCAACATAGGCTTCCATTGTATCACCAATTTCAACAGGCTTCATGCCTTCTGGTGTGCCCATTGAGATAATATCACCGGGGTATAGAGTATGATATCTAGATAGATAACTTATCACCTGTGGAACATTAAAAGTCATATTTTTGGTGTTATCTTTCTGCCTTACTTCACCATTCACTCTCATCTCAATATCAAGATTTATAGGATAGCCTATCTCATCAGCTGTAACAAGATATGGACCCATTGGGCAAAAAGTATCTAAATTCTTACTTCTAAACCAAGGATGTGCTACTTTTAAGTCTTCTGTTTGCATATCTCTTGCTGTAACATCATTCATAATAGTGTATCCAGCAACAACATCCAATGCAAAACTCTCTTCTATATCATTACATACATGACCAATAACAACTGCAAGCTCTGCCTCAGGGTCAATTCTAGTGATTCCATCTTTCCAGATGACATTATCTTCATGAGCTATGAGGCAATTTGGAGACTTGAAGAAATAAACAGGTTCTTTTGGCACATCCACACCACTCTCTTTTGCATGGTCTGGAAAGTTTCTTCCTAAAGCATAAATTGCACTTGGTCTTTCAATTGGAGGGAGAAATTTAACATCATCTAAATCACTCATAACAACAGCAGAAAGGCTATGATCTTCTATAAAATCAACTAATTCTTCAAGTGTGAGATCATAGAAATTATCTATATTTATTGCATCAATGAGAGATTTTATACAAAGAGGTTCCGAACTATTAACAGCAGCATAAATATCAAATGCCTTTTGTATATCAAACACTCCTTTATCTTCTTCAAATAATATCCCAAGTCTAGGTGTATTTACATTCCCAACTTCATCTTTGAACATTTGCTTGAAAAATTGCTCATCTTCCTCACTATCAAAAGCATCATCATCTAAATTAAATTCATCTACAAAGATATCATCTAACTGTTCATCAGTTAAATTAGCTTTATATCTCACAAGTTTCATTTTATCTCTCCAAAATCATAATACAACTATTGTCAGGGTATATTTTAACATAGAAATCAGCATCTGGCTGATTATAATATGAATCTTCTAGAGATATTATCAAACATCCTGCATCAAGAAACATATCAACTCCAGCACCTTTTGGTGTTTTATTTGATAAAATAATATTTACACCATTTTGAAGCAGTCTGCCTGCTGTATCTACACTAAACTCAATATGCTTATTCTCAGTTTCTGAACAAATAAAAACACCCTCAAACACAATGCCTGCTGTTTGAGGGATATCATTTACACCAATCTCATCTGATATATAGATAGTTATATAATGCTTATTATCAAATTTCTTAATAATATCTTTTGAATCTAGCCTATGATAAAACCTGCAGTTTAGTCTCTGATTATCTCTAGTCATTTCAACATCCAATTAGAAGATTATCTTATATTACCCAAACTGCTGGAGTGTATCATTTATTGGGAGAGAGAGTCAAGAATCACGTCATTCCGAACTTGATTTGGAATCTATTTATTACTTTGAGACCCTGAATCAAGTTCAGGGTGACGTTGACTCCACTGTCATTCTGAATCACAAAGTGATGAAGAATCTTTTTGACTATATAGACCCTCTCGCTACGCTCAGGGATACAATTAGTTTTTTCAAATTGACTACAGGTTTGAACTATAAATCCTTCCTACCACTCCCTCAATTAAGCTCTTGGTGTTTTCTAGTTTTGTGGTGTTTTCAGAATCAGGGCAGTCTTTGTGGGTTTCTAAAAATTGAAGATACTTTCTGCCTAGGTGGTCTAGTATTGAGTAATACACTCCAATGTGGTTGTCTGTTAGGGCATTTAGTTTTTTCTTAATATCTGAGAAGTGTATTTGATTATCAAAATTGATATATTTGTCCATTAAGTCTATGTATTCCATAGATAAATCAGATTGATTTTTGATGGTTTCTGTATCTGCATAAGGTATTGGCAGAGCTTTTATATCTTCAATCTCAAGCTGAGGTTGGAGGAGTTTGTAGCCTGTAACTGTTCTGTATATATACTCATTCATCACATCAGAGTTTAATATGCACAATAAATAATACGGGCTTATTTCGTTTTCATCTAGGCATATCCCATAAACACTCTGAGGGAATATATACCCCGGATGAAAGTCTGTTGGTTTATCATATCCTGCTATTATTTTAGCAGAGCTTTTTTGAACTAATATTTTAGCTGAAGAATATATGGATTCTTTCTTTCTTATCCATCCCCTATCTACTTTATATCCTTCCCAATTTATCTCATAAGGCTTTATAGACTGACCTCCAAGCAATATTGGAAGGTTTCCATGTTCTCTGAAGATAGATGATTTTCCTACTTCCTCACCTCTGTATATCTTTATTGGGAAATTACTTAGAGGCTGGAATGGAGCATTATACTCACTCAAATTTAAGCTTCTGCCATGTATTCTTTCTAATACTGCTCTAAATGACTCAGCACCTAATAGATATAAAAACTCATATCTTTTTTGAGCAAGAACTAAATCAATATCAGCCTTAATTGCATGTTTGGCTACAGTGTTAAATGGATCCATTGCAAAGTTGTGTCTATCTTGAGCATGAGTGATTTTTGTTACTTTATATTTATAGTGTTCCTTTTTGGTGTTTCTGCATATAGGCACTACATTTGAAACTCTAACACCTGGGAAAACGCCTGTGATATGAACAAGAGATTCTAAACACCACTCACCTATGAGCCTTTTCCTAATCTCAGCTGCATTTTCTCTGATTAATAGAGGATCAGGCAACACCATAGAAAAGTATCCACCAGGTGCTACTAGATTCTTATCAAGAATAGTTTTTAAGAAAAGCAGATATAAATCAGATTGCCCTGATATTTCTGATGATAATCCATACAGCTCTAATCCATTCTTAGAAGCTACATAAGGAGGATTGCCTATCACAGCATCAAAACCAGAGTTCTCTTCTCTTTTCAAAACATCAGGGAATGTATTTTCCCAATCAAAATATGAATTATCATATAATATATTATTACATACTATATGTGAATTAATTGCTTGAGATATACCATCAGCAAAACCAGATGCTGCCCACAAACAGTATTTTGTGATGTTCGCAGATATTGGATCTATATCTACTCCATATAGACAATCAGATATGACTGCTTTTTTGAGTTCATCACAGACTTCTCTGCCGTCTAGTGTGCCCTTAGTGCAGATAAACTGAGCTGCATTAATTAGAAAATCACCACCACCAACAGAAGGGTCTAATATTGTGAGTTCACTTGAATTAGGTAATGGCTCATCATCGTAAACATCACATCCATCAAGCTCTAAAAGTGGAGTGAGTATTGATTGAGTGATATATCTTACAAGACCAGTTGGAGTTAAAAACACACCACCATTTTTTCTTTTTGATATATTTTTCTCAAGTGATTTGCCGTCTCTTGTTGGGTGTAAATCTAAAAGACTTTGATATATCCTGCCAAACCACCATAATGGCATTGATTGATAGAATATTCCAACAAGAGAAGAGTCTTCCACTGGGTCAACAAGCATCTCAGCAGCTTCAGTAAATCTAGTTCTTGTCATATTCAGCTCATCAACAGGTGCAAATATATCAAGTTTAGAAAGATGGAAAATTGTGTTTACTGATGTTTCAAACACTCTGAAATCTACAACATTTGATGAACTTTCAGATTTAAGACATTTGAGCAATGCATTTGCAGCCCTTGAAACAGGGTCATAATTGATTCTTTTCTGAGAAATGTTTTCTGAAGCAATTAATACAGCAATGAGCCTTAAAAGATATCTAATACTGTAGTGATAAAGATGTATAGGATCAACACCAGCACACTCAGGCACAGCAGATTCATAGATTCTTTTCAAACACACCATACATTTTGATATATATTTGGATAAGTCCGTTTTAGATACTGGTTTATCTGAAGTTATCATCTAATCCGCCATTTGTATTAATTAAACTCAACAGAACAATACCTTGGTGTTTTTATTATACAAATCAAGTTCAATTTCCTTTATTTTTGCATATTATTAACAAAAGTATGCATTACTGGTAATCTGAACAGCATTATATACACTATTCATAAGGCATAAACTTATTGTAAGGGAAAGAGTTCCTCAAAGTTATGGGGAATGCTATTAGACCTTTCGGGCAGATTTTTGGATTGTCTTTGATAGGAGTGTGTGATTTTTCCTGACACCCGGCCGACGCCGATGAGATCAGATTCCCGCATACTGCTATAAGTGACTTTTCAATTCTGCCCGGTATTAAAATTAAAAAATGTTTCTCCTTGATGAATATGGGAATAGGAGTTTGATTGAATCATGAAAATACCGGAAGTAAAGCAATACTTAGGCAGACAATGTTCTGTAACTTTTTATGATAAGCAAGGCAATGAAGTTACAAGAAATCTAATGGTGCAAGATGTAACATTTGTACCATTATATGGACCATATCTGATTGGAGATGTGGAAGATGTATGCCTTGACAGAGTAACAACCATACATGCATTAGAATCATAGAGAACACTTAACAGCCCTCCATAGTATACTGTTTGCGGGTGTTATCCATGGAGATGATTGGTCTTTTTTGGATAATACCCGCATTCTCTTTATATATATTTACAAATAAAAGTTTTTATAAATATTTATAATTTCAACATAACACTAATAAACAAAAACTAAAAAATATAATTTCATTTCATTATCATTTGGTCATAATGTTAGTTTTTTTGATTGTTGCAGGATTTCTGAAAATAAATGATAATATTATATTTTAGGATTCCGGCATTTGGGGTACAGCAATAATTGTTTTATCCTTGTATATAAATCCTCAGATGCCATATTTTTCCAACAAGGATTGGTAGGGAGTGTTAAAAATTGAATAAAGTGAGATTTGGCATAATAGGCTGTGGAGTGATAGGACCATGGCATGCCAAGGCAATAACTTCTGCAAAAAATGCAGAATTGGTTGCTGTTTGTGATATTTTACCTGAAAAAGCAAAAAAAGTTGCTGATGAATATGGAATTTCTAGTATTTACACCAATTATCAAGAGATGCTTGAAAGTGATACAATAGAAGCAGTATCAATATGCACTCCAAGCGGTATGCATGCAGAAATGGGAATAGCTGCAGCAAGATGCGGAAAACATGTTTTGTCTGAAAAACCGATTGATATAACTCTTGAGAAAATTGATTTACTTATTGATGAATGCAAAAAAGCAAATGTGAAGCTTGGATGCATTTTTCAGAGAAGAACCTCTCCAATGTGGAGAATGATAAGAGATGCAATTACTAGTGGATGTATGGGTAAAACTGTATTAGGTGATGCATATCTTAAATATTACAGATCACAGCATTATTATGATAGTGCTGATTGGAGAGGAACTTGGGAACTTGATGGCGGCGGAGCACTGATGAATCAAGGTATCCATATGATAGATCTAATGAGATGGATTATGGGACCTATTGAAAGTGTATATGCTTTATGTGACCATTTAGTAAGAAATATTGATGTTGAAGACACTGCTTGTGCAGTGATTAAATATAAAAGTGGTGCTTTTGGAGTTTTGGAAGGAACAACTTCTGTAAATCCAGGGATGAACCATAGGCTTGAGTTTCATGGAGAACATGGAACTATATTAGTAGATGGTGAAAAAATAATAAAATGGGATGTGCCGGAGATAACAGCCTCCTGTGATGTAGATGGAAAAGGTGGAGTGGATGTAAAAATAGGAACTGCACACACTCCTATCACATCTGAAGCAACTGAAGGTCATAGACTTCAGATAGAAGATTTTTGTGAAGCTATTAAAATGGACAGAGAGCCATCTGTGAGCGGAGAAGAAGCAAGAAAAGCTGTTGAAGTTGTGCTTGCAATTTATGAATCTGCTAGAACAGGGCTGCCAATAAAATTCCAATAAAAAGGCAGGACTGAATGATGATAAGCCTTGAGACAAATAAATGTGAAAATAATAATCAGAAAAAAATAGCAAGCCTTATAAGAAAATCAAATTCACTTGTGAGAAAAGGACGTTTTGAAGAAGCTATTAATGCTGTAAATGAAGCAATAAGTCTTGATCCTAATTGTCCTAAATCTCATATTCAGCTTGCTAATATATATAAAAACAATAATGAAATTGCTCTTGCAGTAGAATGTATGCAAAAAGCTCTTGAGATTGAACCGGAAAATACAAGCCTTCAGGAAGAGCTATTTAGTGTATTGCTTGAACTTGGAAGATATGATGAAACATTAAAGATAAGTAAGAGATGCCTTGATGTATCACCTAGAAATCTTATGGCACTTGATGCAATGGCTGTTGCATATCTTCAGAAGGGTCTATTAGACAAAGCTCTTAAAATAATAAATAGAATGATAGCTCTTTGCCCTATGGATCCTATAAATTTCTATAAAAAGGCAACACTGCTCCAGCAAAAAGGTGAAATAACAAAAGCTATGGCTGCATTTTTACAAGCTCTTGAAATGGACCCAACTGGAGAACTTGCAAATGAAGCAAGAGATGCCATTACCTCTTTAGACAGCTATCAGTTAAAACAAGTATTAACTATTGCACTTGAAGATTCTGTTTTTAGAGCAAAGCTTATATTAGATATGGAAAATGCTCTCATTGAAAGAGGGTTTTTGCTTAGCCCTGGAGGCATTGCAATATTAAAGCAAATAGATATGCAAACCCTACCTATTGACTCTGAGCATAAATATTATAATTAAGATTATAGTATAAAAATAATAAAATCAACCCAGACTTTATTTGTTTGAGGTCTGGGTTTTTGTTTTTTTTAAGATGCTGTTATTCTAAACTTGATTTGAAATCATATTCTTTAAGAAAAATAAAATTGATATATCAAGTCTAATTAAATATAATTAGACCTTATTTATAAGAAAAGAGGTAGTTTATGATCAACAAAACTATTGTAGGAAAAAGTGTCTTTTGTAGGGAGGTATGTGTAAAATAAAATTCTAATTGCATTATACCTCCCTGTCTGAGAGTTTTCAGTTATGGAGGTAATATAAATTGAACAAACTAAAAAAATATGGTGCTACCGATCGTTTCTTTGCTGAAGCTTCAATATACCCAGATTTGAACTTGGCAAGAATCGTATCTCAATATAAAAAATTATATAAAATAGTTACTGAATATAGTGAAGGATTTGCAGAAATATCTGGCAAATTGCGATTTGAAACTACACAGCTAAATGAATATCCAGCTGTTGGTGATTTTGTTATGGTTGACCGAGTGGATATGCATTCTGGAAATGCAATTATTCACAAAGTTTTAACAAGAAAAAGCAGTTTTGAACGCATTGCAGTCGGATTAACTAATCAAACACAAGTTGTTGCTGCAAATATTGACATTATATTTATCTGTATGTCACTTAATAATGATTACAACCTAAGCAGACTAGAAAGATACCTTTCTGTTGCATGGGATAGCAGGGCAAAACCTGTGATTATATTAACCAAATCTGATTTATGTGATAACTTAGAAGATATAATGTCTGAGATATCTTCAATAGCAATAGGTGTAGAAATAATTTCTACTTCCCGATTTGATAAAATGTCTGTTGAAAAAGTCCTTTCTTTTATAAAGAAAGAGACTACAGCCTCTTTTATTGGGTCTTCTGGTGTTGGAAAATCAACACTAATAAATATGATTGCTGGCAAAGAGCTTTTTAATACTTCATCAATTAGAGATGATGACAAAGGAAGACACACAACAACTAGCAGGGAATTGATTATACTTCCGCAAGGTGGAATTTTAATAGATACACCAGGGATGAGGGAGTTGGGTGTTGATTCAGTTGATTTATCTAAATCATTTACTGAGATTGATATGCTTGTGAAGGAGTGTAGATTTAATGACTGCACTCATACATCTGAACCAGAATGTGCAGTATTAAAAGCTATTGAATCTGGAAGGCTTGATAAAAGACGGCTTGAAAATTACAAAAAGCTGCAAAAAGAAGCTCGTTATGATGGACTTTCAGCTAAACAAATTGAAACAGAAAAACTAAATTCTATGTTTGGAAGTTTTAATGAAATGAAAAGAGCAAAAAACTTTGCAAAGAAAAAGAATAACGGCAGATAAATAAACAAATAATTTGTTAAACACGAGACGCATAAAAATGCGTCTCGTGTATTTTTTGCTATAATCTCATCTCAACAATAACGCTTCTATCACCTCTCTGGATAACAACAATTGCAGTGTGTCCAACTTTAAGCCTATTTATAATATTTGTAAATTCAGCAACACTTCTCACTGGCTCATTATCAATTTCTATAATAACATCTCTTTGTCTAATTCCAGCTCTTGATGCTGCACTGCCCGGCTCAACTGACATCACTACAACACCTCTTACATCTGCAGGTATATTGAGTGAGGCTGCAATATCATCAGATAATGGTGCTACTCTTAATCCTACTTTATCTGAGACATCACTTTGTGTTTCAACAACATCACTTGAAGCATCATCTAATGTTACTTTTAAGGTGATTTCTTTTTTATCCCTTACCACAACCACATCAATCTCTGTTCCGGGCTTTGTTGATTGAACAATTCTTCTTAAATCAAGAGAGTTTCTTACAGGTTTTCCATCTATACTAATTATTACATCCTTAACTTTAATGCCTGCCTTTTCAGCAGCAGTACCTTTTGTTACAGATTCAACTAATGCACCAGATTTTGTGCCGAGTCTCTCAGCAAGAACAGGTGTAAGATTGCTAGGCAGTATTCCTAAAAATCCTCTAACAACTTTTCCACTTTCTATCAATTGATTCATTACAAACTTTGCAGTGTTTGACGGAACAGCAAAGCCTATTCCCACATTTCCACCAGAGCCTGAGAATATAGCAGAGTTGATACCTATAACATTGCCATCAATATCAAGCAAAGGTCCTCCTGAATTGCCGGGATTGATTGAAGCATCTGTCTGAATTGCATCTGGATAAAAAGTGCCTTCACCAGAACCAGATCTATCAGGAACAAAGAATTCTCTTGTGATAGCACTCACAACTCCAACAGTAACAGTGTTTTCAAATCCAAATGGATTGCCAATAGCAATTGCCCATTGACCTACTTTCACATTATCTGAGTCTGCAAACTTAGCTGTAGGTAAATTTTTTGCATCTATTTTTATTAGAGCTAGATCTGTCTTTGGATCTCTTTTCACTTCACCAGAAAATTCTCTGCCATCTGATAATTTAACAGTTACATTCTCAGCACCCTCTACAACATGATTATTAGTAAGGATATATCCATCAGATCTAACAATTACACCAGTGCCAGATGATGTAGAAAACTCTCTTCTTGGCTGATTGTCTCTTGGAGGAGTGCCAAATGGGAACCAATCAAATATATCTGGTAATTCCATACTTCTTCTTTCAACTTTTCTTTCAGCTGTAATATTAACAACAGTTGGTGATGCTTGCTCTGCAATTTTTATAAAAACATTTCTCATATCACCAATATTTGCTATATCTGGAGATGCAATGGCAGGAGTGGTATTTGAAGTCTTAAAATTCCAAGCCAAAGAAAAACCTAATGCAAGGCAAAGAATACAAATGATAATTGTTGAAGTATTTCTTTTTGAGAAGATTTGTTTCATAAACACAGATTTCCTCCATAGTAAGTTTTGCTGAATATTTTACCCATAATTTATACTGCTTTTATGAATAATTATGCTAGAACCTGAGAAGGTAATAGTTCAGGTTAGCTTTCAATAGTAAATGACGGTATTAAATGCTTGATGTTACACAAAACACCGTGCTAACTTATCAAGAATATAGGCTAGCACGGTGTTCTATTTTAATTTTTAATAATCTGCAAATGCAAAGCTATAATTTTGATGGGCGATATTTGATGCTACAGGCAAAGGCTTATTGTTTGTAAATAATACTAATTCTTCTGGCAATTCTGGTATAGTTGAAATAGTGTTTGCTTCAAGTATCTCAGGATTTGAGGCAACTTTAATAGCTGATTCATTTTGTTCTAATGGCTGAAGACCCATATTACCAAATACAGTCAATGCAATAGCAACAACAGCTAATGCAGCAGCCACAGGGCTGAATTTCACATGAAATAAATCACCAAAATGGAATCTTCTTTTTGAAGCATAGCTCACTTCATCAAGCTTTTTGCAAAGTTCATCTGCAAAACCAGCTTTCGGCATAGCAAATGTAAGGTTTGCAAGAAGCTGTTTTGTTTGAAGCAACTCTTCATATTCTTTTCTGCATTCTTCACAATCCGAAAGATGCCTTCTCACTTCCAGCATCTGAGCACCTGTAAGCTCACCATCAATATATGCAGAAAGTAAATTAAAAATGTGATGACAACTCATTCTAAACACCTGCCTTAACTTTGAAACAAATCAGTATTTTTTAGTATATCTTTAAGCATTTTTCTGCCTCTATGAAGCCTTGATCTTACTGTGCCAACATTTGTATTTGTTGCCTCAGCAATTTCTTCATAAGAAAAGCCTTCAATATCAGCATATATCACAGTCAATCTAAAAACCTCAGGCATCGAACTTAATGCATCTTGAATTCTGCTGTCCATTTCCATAGACAAAACAGCTTTTTCAGGACCATCAGCTTTATCAGCAACCTCAAATTGTGTTTCACCATCACCAAGGTCTATAGGTTGATCTAAAGATCTAATAGGAGCTTTTGGCTTTCTTCTGAGTTTATCAATAAATACATTTGATAATATCTTATACAGCCAACTATCAAAAGGAAGTTCCCTTTTGTATTGATCAAAAAATCTGAATGCCTTAATAAAAGCTTCCTGCACTAAATCTTCAGCATCAGCATGGTTTCCTGCCATTCTATATGCTATGTTATATGCTTGTCTGTGATACTTTTCAACCAGTCTATCAAACTCTTTTCTATCTTCTTTTCTGGCAGCATCAGACATAACATTTGCTATTTCCACAAGACCGCTCCTCCGATTCCATCTAATATTGATACGCAAACTATATTAACTGAAGTTCCAATAAAAAATTATTATTATAATAAACCCTAAATATTTTATTACAAACTGTCGATAATGAAAGGGTAAGTCTTATTTAATGGGCATTTCTATGTACATATTATATATATAAGACTTATTTTGTAATATAGTATTTTGTTTTCATCAAAACAAAATATTTTGAACGGTGGAATTAAAAAAACTGAAAAAACACTAGGTAAAAGGTTGACAAGCTAAGCTATTATCTTTTACCATGTGCCAATAATATTAAACATCCAATTTTGGCAAACAGCAAAATACTTTTTGCTGAACCCGCATTTCAAGAAGGTGAGATGTGAGGAATGGAGTCCTAATTAATGGCACAGAACCAAAAATCGGGCAAGAAAGGATGTGATGTTTTTTGTTAAATAAAAAGAATAGCAGTAAATCGTGTATCATTTTTATAGTAGTCCTAATTATAACATCACTAAGTTCAATGGCATTTGCCAATGTAACACATACTATAAAACAAGGTGATACCCTCTGGGACATTGCAAAAAAATATAAAACAACCACAGAAAAAATAGCCAAAGCTAATGGAATAAATGAAAATGCGACACTAAAGCTTGGCTCTAAAATAAAAATTCCAGTTAAAGTAAAAAGACAAACATCAAGCCGTCCCACTGTTCAAAAAACAACTACTCCAAAAACAATTAACACTCCTGATGATTTTTCTAGTGCAGGTAAAATGGTACATGTGAAATCAGATGGTGTATGGCTTAGGTCTGGTGCTGGAACAAACTTTGGCAAAATAGCTTTGATGCCTCAAGGTGCTACAGCTAAAGTGATTAGTGCAAGAGGCAAATGGACAAAAGTTGCATTTGGTGATGGCACCACAGGCTTCATATATAGTGATCTTCTAAATGATGGTGAAGGCTCTGTTGTTTATAATGATAACAATAGAGTTGAAAGAATAAAAGGATCATCTTCGGAGTCTGATAGTAAAACACAAGCTTTAATTGAAGCTGCTCTTGCCTGCAGAGGTGATAGATACAGAATGGGTGGAACAAGCAGAGGTGGATTTGACTGCTCTGGTTTCACTAGGTATATATTTGCAAAATATGGAATAAATCTTCCACATAATTCTGCTGCTCAATTCAACAGAGGAACACCTGTTGCAAAAAGTGACCTAAAACCTGGAGATTTAGTGTTCTTTAGGACAAGAGGTCTTAGAATTGGTCATGTAGGTATGTATATTGGTGATAATAAATTTATCCATGCAGCTACCTATGGAAAAGGTGTCAGAATAGACTCAATAAATGACAGCTACTACGGACCAAGATATCAAGGTGCAAGAAGAGTTAAATAGACAATATTTTATATGCAAAATTAAAAGAGACTTGTTAAAAAACAAGTCTCTTTTTTTAGTATGTGCTTGCTTATACACACTTTATATGTTATGAATTTTTTGATTCATTAAATCTATTTTGAACATCAGCCCAATTTACAATATTCCAAAATGTATCTATCCAATCTGGTCTTCTGTTTTGGAATTTAAGATAATATGCATGTTCCCACATATCAATCACAAGCAAAGGTCTAACACCATAAACAGTTAATTTTTGATGATTCTCAATCTGAAGGATTAAAAGTTTCTGAAACTCAGGTGACCAAGCCAAAACAACCCATCCACTTCCCTCCACAGCAGCAGCTGCTGCAGAAAACTGCTTTTTGAAAGCTTCGATACTTCCAAAATCTTTGTTGATTTGCTCAGCAAGCTCACCAGTTGGGTCACCTCCACCATTTGGAGAAAGATTATTCCAAAATAGAGTGTGAAGAATATGACCAGAACCATGAAAAGCCAATTGTTTTTCCCAATGCTGAATAAGTGCAAAATCTCCAGCTTCTCTGGCAGCTTGCAATTTTTCTTCAGCTGTATTCAGACCTGTTACATATGCAGCATGATGCTTATCATGGTGCAGTTTTACTGTCTCTTCATCATAATGTGGCTCCAAAGCATTGTAATCATAGGGTAAAGGTGGTAATTCGTGTTTCAAAACAATCCTCCTCAAAATATAAATCCTGCTAATTTAGAATATAAATATATTCAAACAAGCAGATGATTTTAATTATTATCTGAAGCAAAGTTTACCCTATGTTAGAGTATTTTAATCAGATGAGTTTAAATTATGAAGCTAATACTTTAATCTTTCTACAAAATCATATGATATTGTTACTTGCCCAACTCCATAACCAGTTCTTTTGTCTGAATAATGAGCATCAGAACCACCAGTTGGAATTATTGAATTTGATGATGCAAATTTTTTGAGGAAATTTCTGTTTGACCTACTATGATCAGGATGCCATACTTCAATTGCTTTCATTCCACTTTCAAGAGCTGTTTTTATAATATCTACATTTTTTAGCTTACCCGGATGTGCAAGAGATGCAACACCACCTACACTTTTGATTAAATCAATAGCTTCCTCTCCTGTGATTGTTGATGCAGGAATATAGGCAGGAAGCTTATCACCTAAATATTTTCCAAATGCTGCATCTACTGTTGATACTGCACCAGTCTCTACAATAGCTCTTGCAATATGTGGTCTGCCAACAACCCCACCCTGTGCTATCTCTTCAACTCTGTCAAAACAAAGATTAAGTCCTTGATTATTAAGAACTTCAACCATTTTCAAGCCTCTTTGATTTCTCACAGATTTGATTTGATTGAGTCTATCTACAAAGCCAACATCTTGCCAATTGATATAATAACCCAAAATATGAACCTCAGTATCCATTATATTTGCACTTAACTCTATTCCGGGAACAAGTTCAATATTATGTTTTTTTGCTTCTAAAATTGCTTCTTCTAAGCCATCAATATTGTCATGGTCTGTTATTGAAACTGCAGACAATCCCCTATCTGAGGCAATTTGTATTATCTCAGCAGGAGTCATTCTTCCATCTGAATATGTTGAATGTATATGTAAATCTGCTATTTTGTGCATTTTACAATCCTTTTGAATTATTATATCAATATAAGATAACATGAATAATTAAAATCATACTATATGAGAAGGATATCCATAAAAATTATATAATACTTTCTAATATGATATTCACTTGGAAACTGCCAATTCTATTTTTAATAGCTGGTGTGCTTGCATTATTTTCAGGCAAGCATACTATATTTGCAATACTATCATCATTAGTGCTTTCTGTATCTATTGTATTGTTTATTTATGATTATTTTGAAATCAAAAAAACTCCAAAAATAATTATTGAAAGGAAGTCTGAATCTAAACTTTCATTAGGTGCTGATAACCCTGTTCATCTAAAAATTAGAAACCCAAGTGAAAAGTCAATATATATCATATTAAGAGATGAGTATCCAGAGGGTTTTATAACAGAAAAGAATGTATTTGAATTTTTAATACCTCCCAAAACAACATTATCTCATACATATTATATAATGCCTACAAAAAGAGGTGATTACTCATTTGGCAATACATATATAAAAATAAGAAGCTTACTTGGATTTTTATATATTATAAATAAATATGACACCTCAAGAGATGTTCAGGTATATCCAAACCTACTTGGAATGAAAAAATATGAGCAAATGGTATTGAAAGAAAAGAATATCAATCAAGGCTACAAAGTGATGAGAATAAAGGGACAAGGAACTGAATTTGAATCACTCAGAGAATATCAGCAAGATGACAGTTTCAAAGCTATAGATTGGAAGGCAACAGCAAGAAGAGGAAAAACTGTTACAAGAGTATATCAGGAAGAAAAATCACAAAACATATTTTTATGTTTAGATACAGGAAGATTGATGGGTTCTGTAATTGAAGGACTCACAAAACTAGATCATAGTATAAATGCTGCAATGATGCTTGCTCATGTTGCAAATATTAAAGGTGACAAAACTGGATTGATGGCATTTAATGATAATATAGATGTTTTTTGTATGCCAAAATCTGGAAAATCTCAATTGCTTAATCTATTAAAGATAACATACAACATAAAAGAAGTGGATATAGATTCTGATTATGATAAAGCAATAGGCTACTTCAGAAAGAGATTGACAAGAAGAAGTTTAGTTGTTATTTTTACAGATTTAATTGATTCAGTATCATCAAAACCATTGATTTCTCAAGTGGCACAGCTCAGCAGGAAACATATATGTTTGTGTGTTACAATGTCTGACCCTGCTGTGATAGACTCGGCATATTCTAACATAAAATCTGTTTCTGATGCATATATGTCAGCATCAGCAAGGCAGGTGCTTAAGGCTAGAAAAATGGCTGCTGCTAAACTAACTCAGGCAGGTGCAATAGTGATTGATACAATGCCAAAAGAATTTACTCCATCAGTTGTTAAAGAATATCTAAAGCTCAAAAGTACAGCCAGATTATAGATTTACAATTTTTTCTTTTTTTAATGAACCAGCAAAACCCAAATATAATATCATTGCTACTGCTGTTAATATTGCAAAAAGTATTTTTGCCTCACTTGTTATTGATGATGGAGTAACAAAACCTTCTATTAGAGCAGCAATGCCAAACATCGGCAAAGTGCCAGCAAACAGCTTGAATGCAGTAGCTGCTGATGATTTTAGAGAATCTTTTCTTGCAAGATTTCCCGGAGATATTATTGACCAGCCCATTACCAAACCAGCTCCACCACAAATAAAGATAGCTAACAGTTCTATCACACCGTGAGGAAGTAATAAAGCAGACAATCTAAAAAGACCTTGAAAAGGTATTGATTCAGCTATAATTCCTCCAATTGTGTATCCATTATAAAATAGTAATGCACAGGTCAACAAACCAGCAGAAACTCCACCTGCAAATGCACTTATTCCTACTCTTATATTATTTGTCATGATATAACCAGAAAGCTCTGACGGGTTATGTGGTATATAAGTGCCTTTATCTGAAGACTGCTCTTTGTTTGAGGATTGCTGAAATACATTTTCTGATGAATCAGGGTAAGTAACTGTTACATAATGTCCTAAAACCCAACCAGATAGAAATAAAAAAGCTGAAATGCAGCACACAAGCCAGTTTTTTCTTACTAATTGAGGAAAATCTCTTGCAATAAAGTTAAATAATCCTTTTGCTTTCACATTTTCAGATACATATAGACTGCCATGAGCTCTACCAGAAAGATCATTGAGATAATCCTCTAACTCTGTGCTGTTATAATGAGTTCTCACATAGGCAAGATCTGATATTACTTCTCTGTATAACTCTGCAAAATTAGCAACTTCATCACTGCTGAGAGATTTATATCCTTTTATCTTTATTTTATCTAATAAAGATGAAAGATTCTCCCATTTTTCTTTTTTATTTTCTATAAAGTCTTTTTGATTCATAGAGTGATTATAGCAAACAGAAATCATATAATCTATTTTATTTTAAAATGCAATTTTGTTTTTATAGTTTATAAATTTAGAATAAAACTCAAAAATGATAAGGATATTATAATTTTACATTAAATTTTGATATTGAATAAATAGAATTAATATGTTATAATTCTCCAAATTGTGTAAACAATTAAATATTGGTATAGCTAATGCAAATAATTATTAGCATACTTCTCTGTCCTATATCATAGACCTGCTAGGGTTATGAGGATATAATAGGACCGTATAATGACCGAAGGGAGGTGAACACCACGAAACGCTATTACGAAGCTCTATTTATAGTTGATGCCAAGTTATCCGATGAAGAGGTTATGGCAATCATAGAGAAATACAACACCATTATCACTGAGCAAGGTGGTGAAGTTCTTGCATCAGACAAATGGGACCGCAGAAAACTTGCCTATGAAATCAAAGGACATAAAGATGGGATATATGCACAAATCAACTTTGCTGGAGAGTCTTCAGTACCAGCAGAATTAGGAAGAGTTATGAAGATTTCTGATGATGTTATTAGACATATCATCATCAAAATTGATCCTAAATTAGTTGATATGACACAAATCATAAAACCATCTGCAGAGCCAGCAATAGATAGATATGGAAGATCTTCAGAGAAAAATAGCAGCAAAAAACAAGACTCTGCTGAATCTAAATCTGAAGAGGTTCCAGCAGCAGATGAGACACCTGTAGTTGAAGCTGATACTGATGAAGTTGTTGAAGAAACAACATCTGAAGAAAGCTCAGTTGAGACAACTTCTGGAGAATAAAGGAACTATATTATGTATAACCTTGTTGTATTGATAGGCCGTTTGGTTGCTGACCCTGAACTTAAATATACACCAAGCGGTGTTGCTGTATGCACATTCAGAATCGCTGTAAATAGACGATTCAAAAATGAGAATGGTGAAAATGAAACAGACTATATAGATATTGTTGCTTGGAGACAATCTGCAGAATTTGTTGCTAATTACCTGAGTAAAGGTAGATTGGTGCACATTCAAGGCAGACTGCAAACAAGATCATGGGTTCAGCAAGACGGACAAAAAAGAAATAAAACTGAAGTTGTTGCAGATCAGGTGTTAGGTTTGGATAGAAGAAGTGAGTCATCTGAAAAACCTATGCAGGCAGAGAACACTAATTCATACACACCGGCTGAATCACCAATGGTTGAAGATGATTTTTCTGAATCAGAAATGAATTATGATCCATTTTCTGATGAATAATTGGAGGTTTTTTAATGGCAGGTATAAAGAAACAACAGGGTGGCGGAAGCAGCAGCTCTGCTGGTGGATATAATAAATGGAAAACAAGAAAGAAAGTCTGTGCTTTTTGTGTTGATAAAGTAAAATATATTGACTATAAGAGCATAAACAGACTCAGAAGGTTTGTTACTGAAAGAGGAAAAATCATTCCTAGAAGAACAACCGGAACTTGTGCTGCTCATCAAAGAGAGCTTGCTGTAGCAATCAAGAGAGCAAGAGAAATTGCACTTTTGCCATTTGTAGCAGAATAGATAAACATCAAACCACGGGTGGAAAGTCCTCAATTCCCGTGGTTTTTTTCTACTCCCCATATCTTAAACAATTCTTCCAAAAGAATTCAAATGCCAACAAATCCTACAAAAAAATTACTTCATAACAAACCGCACTTATCATTCCAAACTTGATGTGAAATCTTTTTTATCATATCAGACCCTGAAACAAGTTCAGGGTGACGTATTACGATGTTAAACTCAGCCTGATGAAACTTTGTCATTCTGAGTGAAACGAAGAATCTATTTAACCTCTTACATCTTACTTCTAGTTTCCAAATGCAAACATATGTTCTATGCCTAAATCAAACATCAAAACTAAACCGATTTATCTTTGTCATAGAGGATAGTCTG
>JBDNDK010000282.1:0-2507 GCA_046719185.1 Armatimonadota bacterium | reverse complement strand
CGCCAACCATGAGTTGCCTAGCTCCTCTGCTATGTCATTTGCCGGAAGCTCAATAATCATGCAGTCTTTTCTATCTTCAGGTGCTTTGGCAAGAGATGAATTAACTAGTATGATACCTTCACTTTTTACATCAGGTGCAAATTTATCAAGCAACAGCTGATTTAATGCAATAAGTGTGTTTGGAGAGCTTGTAACAGGTGAGCCAATCTCACTATCAGACATTATCACTGTGCAGTCTGCAGTGCCTCCTCTAGTTTCTGGTCCATAAGCAGGAAACCATACTACATTTCTATTTTCAAGCAAAGTGGCATGTGCAAGAAGCTGACCAATCACCATCACTCCCTGACCACCCATTCCAGCTATTATTACTTCTTCATGCATATTATTTTGCCATCCCATAATATTTTATCTTTATCTATCAACAAACACACCCGGAGGAAACACAGTAACCATATTATCATCAATCCATTTGAAACTCTCAATCGGGGACATTCTCCATTGAGTAGGACAATTACTTAATATCTCAACAAGTGAAAATCCCTTGCCATCAATTTGATTCTGAAACGATTTCTTAATTGCTGATTTTGTTTTATTTAATCCAGCTGCACTTGTAGGACATACTCTTTCTATATATCTAGGTGCATCAAGTGTTGCCAACATCTCACAAATTTTAATAGGATATCCAGTAGTTTCTGCACACCTGCCTAGTGAGCATGTGCTTGATGTTTGACCAATGAGTGTAGTTGGTGCCATCTGACCACCTGTCATGCCATAAGTTGTATTATTTATAAATATAACTGATATGTTCTCACCTCTAGCAGCAGCATGTATTATCTCAGCCATTCCAATAGAAGCTAAATCACCATCTCCCTGATAGCAAAATACTATCTTGTCCGGATTGGTTCTTTTCACACCAGTTGCAACCGCAGGTGCTCTGCCATGTGCAGCTTCAATCATATCACAAGCTAAATATTCATACATAAACACAGAACACCCAACAGGACAGATTCCTATTGTCATTTCAAATACACCAAGCTCCTGAATGACTTCTGCTATCATTCTATGAGATACACTATGCAAACAACCTGAGCAATATGCAAACTCAACATCAGTGAGAGTGGTTGGTCTTTCAAATATTTTCTGCATTATATCTGCCTGCCTTTTGATTGTATATTTTCTGAGTTCTTTACAAGTGGACATTTGCTGAAATTAATTATCACTTGCTCTAATATCTCATTTGGAGTTGGAACAGCTCCACCAGTTCTACCATAAAACTTCACTTCAGCTTTGCCATTCACAGCCAATTGAACATCCTCAACCATTTGACCATGACTCATTTCTACAACTAAAAATCTTTTGCCTTCCTCTGCAAGCTTTCTTATCTCATTTGTTGGATATGGGAAGAGTGAGATAGGTCTAAACAAGCCTACTTTCATTCCTTCTTCTCTTGCCAATTCTGCAACAGTTCTGCATATTCTTGCAGGACTGCCATAAGCAACCAATATTAAATCCGCATCATCAACCATATAGTCTGAGTATCTAACTTCCTCATTCTTTGCAGTTTCATATTTTCTCTGCAATCTTAGGTTGATTTCTTCCATCACCTTTGGATCTATCCATAAAGAATTAATAATATTTTGTTTTCTTCCCATAGCACCAGTAATAGCCCAAGGTTTTGGGTAGTCTATATTTTTGAAATTATTATGCAAAGTAACAGGTTCTATCATCTGACCAATTATTGCATCCATCAATATCATAGCAGGATTAGAATATTTATCAGCCAAATCAAAAGCTAAAGGCATAAAATCATAGCATTCCTGCACACTCCAAGGAGCAAGAGTCAGCAGTTTATAATCACCATGTCCACCACCCTTTACAGCCTGAAAATAATCAGCCTGACCGGGCAAAGTGTTTCCAAGCCCTGGTCCGCCTCTTTGCACATTTACTATCACACAAGGCAGCTCACAAGCAGCAATATAGCTTATTCCTTCCTGCTTCAAACTAATACCCGGGCTAGATGAAGATGTCATCACTCTCTTACCAGTAGCAGCAGCACCATATACCATATTTATTGCTGCCACTTCACTCTCAGCCTGCAAAAACACCTTCCCATTTTGAGGCATCAAATCCGACATATACTCAGGAACTTCATTTTGAGGTGTTATAGGGTAGCCAAAAAATGCATCACATTTTCCAGCCAAAGCTCCATAACACAACGCTACATTACCCTTCATTAATTTTCTTTCAGCCATATCTATCTCCATACCTCAATAGCAATATCCGGACATATTTTTGCACACAATGCACATCCTGAGCACTCACCATTATCTAAAAACTTTGTGGGATGGTATCCTTTTTTGTTATACACTTCATCTTTAGCAATGCAGTTTCTAGGGCAAAAATGAATACATAATTCACACCCTTTGCATTTTTCGCGGTCAATCTTTATTTCTGCCATTTATCTTACTCCAAGACACCTATCTATGCTTCTTAGTACTGGGTTGCCT
>JBDNDK010000281.1:0-2521 GCA_046719185.1 Armatimonadota bacterium | reverse complement strand
CACCTTATGGAACCTCAGATTTGAGAGCTGCCTATAAACACTATTGGAGCAAAGATATACTCACAAAATTTATGAATCTTTATCTTGAAAAATATGGCTCACCAACAGTAAAAGGAAGCTACAAAAGAGGCACACCAGCAACAAGTCAAAAAGAGCTATTGAAAGTGCTAGAGAAAATCCAGCAGGAAACTGCAATTGTGATTCCAGAGGATATACAAGTTGAGCTGTTAGAAGCAAACAGAGGAGGTGAAGCTGGCTACCTGCAAGCTCTGGAGTTTCATGACAAGCAAATAGCAAAAGCCATTTTGAATCAAACATTAATGACAGATGAAGGAATTAGGGTTGGCAGTTTTGCTCTTGCAAAGATACATCTGGAAGTGCTCAAAATGGGTTTGAGAAAAATTAAAAGAGACCTTGAAGAAACAATAATGCAGGAGCAGATTATAAAAAGGCTGGTTGATTTTAATTTCAATGTGAACAGCTATCCTGAGTTTTCACTTGGTCCTCTTGAGGATAAAGATCTGGATATTCTGGCAGATGTGGTCTCAAAGCTGGTGAATGGAGAAATAATAAATCCTGATGAAAAATGGATAAGGCAGTTCATAGGCATTCCAGAACAAAATAATAACTAAAAAGGAGGATGTATGGAGAGTAAATATATAGAGAAAGAAGCAAAGCTCTTTGAGGCAGGAAAGTATGATGATAAAGGTATTGAAATCACAGAAAATGACCTAGATATCATCATTGGTAACTCCTCATTAGTACCATTGAAAATAGAGCATATAGACACAGCTTTTGATGGTGCAATTGGGTTTATACAAAAACTATATAGAAAAGGAAAGGAGTTGTTTGCAAATATATGCTTCACAAATGAAGCATGGAATTTAATTAAATCTGCAGATGCTAAAAGGCTTTCTGTTTCAATATTGCCTGATAAAACTGCAATTAAGGAAGTGTCTCTGGTGAAAGACCCAAGAATAGCAGATGCATCTGTATTCAGTAAAGAAGAAAAAGAAAGCACAATCAATCTATCTGCAGACTGCATTGATTTTTCTGGTGAGATAAACAATTACACACATAATATATTTTCTAACAATGCAGATTTGCTGATAGAAAAATATAAAAAAGATGGCAAGCTGACTCCAGCATCAGAGAATATTGCAAAAGCTCTGCTGTCACAATCAAATAGTAATCTTATCCAATTTGGAAATGAGAATATTCCTATAAGCCATCTGTTTTCTATGTTTATGGAATCTCAGCCAAAAGTGATTGAATATTGTGAAACAGCAGCAGGTAATGCTAATACTCAAACTCTGCCAAAGCTTTATGAAAAGCTTGGTATCACAAAAGAAATGCTGGATAAATACAGCAATCTCTAGCTAAAAGACAAACAGAGAAAAGGTATCAGTTCCTAACTAATCTGCAAATACACAAATCCACCACTGATGCCTATCTCTGTTTTCTTGTTATCTAACTTCTCACATATTACTTCTCATATCAAAACCGGAGGTGCTTTTATGTTCAAAAATCTTTTACCCTTATTGTGCCATTTTCCTGTTTTCAGGAGCACAACAAATATATCACTCAATGGAGGTTCAACTGGCAGCTATCAACTAGACCTTCCAAGACCAAGCATACTAAAAATCAGAGCATTTGGAGGTGTATTTTCTGATTATGACAAAGTTGCAATATCCATTGACAGACAACCTACTCTTGAGAACTGTGAATTTATTGTATCCACCAAAAATGATTTAGCAGAATACAGCAATCAAGATGAAATAAGCATACCAGAGGGAAATCACACCATCAATTGGACATTATATGGTGATGAATCACCAGTTCCTGGTGATTCAGAGGCAAGGATATTGCTCACTATCTTCAACTAATCAATATCTAATTTACAAATAAAAACATATCTATGGAGGTGTAATTTGTCAGCTACACAACAGGCAAGAGAATCAAAGAGAAAAGATGGAAAGCTCATCAGCTATCCAATGGCTCAGGCAAAAATCCCAAAAGGTGCATTGGTGTGTATAAATGCAGATGGGTATGCAGTGAATGCTGTTGATAGTGCAAACCACACTTTTGCAGGAGTTGCTTTTGAAACAGTGGACAATTCAGCTGGTGCTAATGGAGATAAAAATATAAGAGTCTTCACCAGTGGAACTTTTGAATTTGTTGATGGAGGTGGAAATTGTGCTCAAACAGATATTGGTGTTGCATTCAAAATTGTGGATAACCAAACAGTAACAGATGCCTCTACTACAGCAAACATCACAGCAGGTGTTGCAGTGGAAAGGATAAGTTCAAATAAGGTCAGAATCAGAATAGACAGATTTGCATCTTAATTAAAAACAAAAAGGAGAAAAATATATGCCGCTTACAAGATCAGACATGCCAAAACTCTTAGAAGAAGGTCTTAAAACAATCTTCTTTTCAGCTTTTGAAAACACAAAAGCAAACTATGAAAGAATCTGCACAATAGTGCCTAGCCAATCAGAACAAGAGAGCTATTCTTGGC
>JBDNDK010000280.1:0-2523 GCA_046719185.1 Armatimonadota bacterium | reverse complement strand
TGGTTAATGTTCCAAGCTCAATTCCAAGCTGGATTTTAGTTATTAGATAAGACTAATATAGAATTTATATGGCAGTATATCAAACCAGATATACTGTTTTTTTATAAATAATAGATTATTGCTGGCATATTGAGCGTAGAATAAGGGTCTATATAATATAATTCTTATCTTTGAATAGGGTAAGACTTTTGGCTTGGGGATAATATTTCAACTTCAAGCTAATAAAAAGATGTAATAATGATGTTTGGAATGATTTGAGTTACTTTTAATGACAAAAAGCTGTATTTTAGCCAATAATATATAAAAACTAAAATTGCCATAGACTGAGTGTTCAGTTTGGGGCATAATACTTATATGAGTATAATAAAATATAAAATTATAAAAATTGCATTTATTTTAATATCTGTCAGTTTATCATCTTCAGCAACCTTTGCAGATTGGAAACTTGCTGATGGGTTATCTCTTGAGGAAATTGTCAATTATCCATTTGAAGATAAGCTGGATATGGAGATAATCAATGAATCTGCAACTAAAGAGCTCAATAGGCTAAAGTTTAGCAGTCTCTCAATCACAAACCCAGAAGAATACAAAAAACACAGAGCATATCTTGTTGAACTATCAGATTACACTTCCACAGAAGAAAAAAAAGGTGCCAGTTTTAAGTTTGTTAATTTCTCAGTGTCTGATGATAATGCAATTAGAAAGCTAAGAGATGAATATAAAATATCTCCACCAGATGGAGGAGCTGTTTTAAGAATATATTCAAGAAAAGATTTAATGCCTGAATCTATTAAAGATTTATTTATAGAAAAAGTGGCAGGAATTACAAGATGGGGAAGATTTATAGCAATTAATTCAGAAAATATGGGTCAATCTCAGTTATCAGATACAATATCTCATGAATTAGCACATGCATATATAATTTCAAAACTTGGTATGGATAGTGAAAAACTTCCTGTATGGTTTCATGAGGGAGTAGCTTTATATCTATCAGATGCTCAGGATTTATATATATCTGCAAGTGCAATGAGCAGGATAACATATAATTATTCCACTGAAGATTATGCTGAATATAAATTAGTATTTGATTATCTGCATGGCAAACTTGGTGAAAGAAGACTAGGGGAGCTGATAAGATGGAGTGTGGATAGTGCAGATGTTAATATTCCATTCCAAAAAACAATAGGCACTTCAGATTTTGATACTCTGCTATCACAGGCAAATAGTTGGAATAGAAGAAATGAGATAGTCAAAACAGTTGCTATATATGCAGCTGCATTATTATTGATTCTTATAATCACATTAAAAGTGAGATATAGAATAATAAATGCCAGAATTGAGGCAGAAAATGCTGCAGCTCTTGCAGAAGATAGCAGAGAATCTGGAACCAGAGAACTAACACCTCCAAGTCCTACATTGGATTACAGTGAATTTGCATCAAAACAAGCAAAGGCTGTGAAAAGTTTTGAGATTGCTGCTTTGGAAATGGCAAGAGAGGCAGTTGCTTTAAGCAAAGCTGGTGATAAAAAAAGTGCTGAACAAAAACTCCAAGAGGCATTAAACACTGCGGGTTGGTCTGAAATTGTTCAAGAGGCAATCCAACAGGCAAGATTTGAAATAGACAAAGCAAAAATATAACAATTTGTTTATCTTAGATATGATATAAATTCTGCTTTTCCCTCTATATTTTCATTCAAAAAAAGATTTTTAATCCCTTTAATTGATTGGATGCTTGTAATGCTATAATTACTTGCTGATTTGAGCTAAAAGTGTTATAATTTACTGTGTTGTTTTGAATATGTTTAATAGTATCAAATATAAAAAATATATTTAGAAAATAAGTATTAGATACCAATCTATCAAAGATGATATTTAATTCCCTCATACTCAATCAAAGGAGTTTTAACAATGTCTAGTAATATTGATGACCTCTCTGGGGATCAAGAAACAATACAGAATGTAGAGGAATCATCTTCTCCAACTTGCAACTATGATGCTGACAATTTACAGGTGTTGAAAGGTCTTGAAGCTGTGAGGATGAGACCTGCTATGTATATTGGTGATACTGGCACTAGGGGTCTTCATCATCTTTTTTCAGAAGTTGTAGATAACAGTATTGATGAAGCTCTTGCAGGATATTGTGACAAAATTACTGTTATACTTGGCAAAGACAACACTGTAACTGTTATTGACAATGGTAGAGGCATTCCTACTGATATACACTCAGAGGCTGGAGTTTCTGGTGTGGAAGTAGCCCTTACTATGCTGCATGCTGGTGGGAAATTTGGTGGTGGTGGATATAAAGTATCTGGTGGTCTTCACGGAGTTGGTGTTTCTGCTGTAAATGCTCTTTCTGAGTGGTGTGAGGTTAGTGTTTGCAGAAATGGCCAATGCTTTTTCCAAAGATATGAGAGAGGTGTGCCTTGCAAGCCATTAGAAGTTGTTGGCCGTCATGAAGAAATCATACCGCTTACGCTCCAGTAATCGCTTGCATACGGTGAAATGTTGATCCGCCATCCGATA
>JBDNDK010000028.1:0-18725 GCA_046719185.1 Armatimonadota bacterium | reverse complement strand
TAAAAGTATTGATATGAGAATATCATCTCTGCCTGTTCAGCATGGAGAGAGAATTGTTATAAGACTTCTTGATAAACATGGACAAAGTTTTTCTCTTGATAGAATTGGTTTTGATGAAGAACAAATTACACTTTTTAGAGAAATGATAAATAAGCCTCATGGAATAGTGCTTGTAACAGGACCAACTGGCAGTGGAAAGTCAACTACATTGTATTCCGCAATAGAAGATATAAAGAGTGTTGAAACTAATATAATGACTTGTGAAGATCCTATTGAATATGAACTAGATGGGATTGCACAATCTGCTGTTAATGTTAAAGCAGGTCTAACATTTGCAAGCCAACTGAGAGCAATGCTAAGACAAGACCCAGATATAATACTAGTTGGTGAAATAAGAGATATGGAGACAGCCACAATTGCTTTTCAGGCTGCTATGACTGGTCATATGATATTCAGCACACTTCACTGCAATGATACTGCTAGTGCTATTACAAGACTAACAGATATGGGAGTTGAGCCATTTTTGATAGGTTCATCTCTAACTGGCGTTGTTGCTCAGAGACTATTAAGAACTTTATGCAATAGATGCAAGCAGGAATATGAGCCTGATATGAAACAGCTTGAAATGCTAAATATTGCACACCTTGCAGGAAAAATTCCTTTTTATAAACCTAAAGGATGTTCTCAGTGCATGGATAGAGGATATTTTGGCAGAACAGCTGTTATAGAACTGATGCCTATGACCGATCAAATGGCAAGACTAACATTAAGCAGACCTACTTCTGACCAAATAAAAGATATTGCAATAGAAAATGGCATGAAGACTTTGATGGATCATGCTGTTGAAAAGCTTATTGCTGGAATTACAACCATTGATGAAGTAAGAAGAAAAGTGCTGTTTGATGATACAAAAAATTTATAAATATGCTAAAATTAGCATATGAATCCATTAGAAATGACTACAACCGAGCTCTCAGAATTATGTGTGGAGCTCGGTTATCCTTCATATAGAGGCAAACAGCTTGCAGACTGGCTTTATAAAAAATCAGCTGCAAGTTATGAGGATTGCAAAAATCTACCAAAAGATTTAATAGCAAAACTCAATGAAAAACTTCCACTTGATAAAAGCAAGATAGCAGATAAAAAGATATCAAAAGACGGCACTACAAAATATCTGCTTCAATTATCAGATAACCAGACAATTGAATGTGTACTGTTGCCATATCAGGATAGAACAAGTATATGTATTTCCACTCAAATAGGATGTGCTGTTGGGTGTAAATTCTGTGCTACTGGTGATTGTGGATTCACAAGAAATCTAACAACATCTGAGATGGTAGATCAAATACTTACGTTGCAGGCTGATTGCTCATCAAGAATAAGCAATGTCGTGATAATGGGTATGGGTGAACCTATGCTTAATTATGACAATACACTGAAGGCAATAAATATAATCACAAATGAAATAGGCATATCTGCAAGAAAGATAACACTATCAACAGTAGGCATCACATCTGGCATATTAAAATTAGCAAAAGAGAATCTGCAGATAACACTTGCTGTGTCATTACATGCCTCTGATGATGTTCTCAGAAATAAACTTATTCCACTTGCCAAAAACAACCCTCTAGAGTCAATCATAGATGCGTGCAAAGTATATGCAGATAAGACAGGTAGAAGGATTACATATGAATATATGCTGCTTGAAGGAATCAATGACTCAGAGGAAAATGCAGGCAAATTAGCAAAGCTTGTGAAAGGCACTATGTGTCATATCAATTTAATACCATACAATGCTGTGACGGGCAAAGAATACAGAAAACCTCACAAAACAGCAGTGCAGGCATTTAGAAAAGTATTAGAAGACTCAGGAATTGAAGTTTCCCAAAGGTTTGAAAAGGGTGAAAAAATATCCGCTGCCTGCGGGCAATTAAAGAAGCAGAGTTTGTGAAAACATCATTCTGAGCACCAGCACATCATTCCAAACTTGATTTGGAATCTATATTAATTATATGAGATGCTGAGTCAAGCTCAGCATGACGTAGGTATCACACATCCCTCGGCACAAGTGCCACTCCCTTCAAAGGGAGAATGATCTTCACATCCCCCAGCCTTCGGCTTGCCCCCTTCAAAGGGGGAATTATTGTGTAGATTCCGAAACAAGTTCGGAATGACGTCGGTTATCAGGATGATGTAGGAATTAGACTCTTCACTATGTTCAGAGTGACAAAACGCACATCGTGCCAAACACCGCAAACTGATTGACATCGTTTTTTGTGATTCTGCTATACTATTCAAAAACAAGCATGCTATAATATTGAAAATTGGCTTTTGGAGGGTTGTGGATATGTATGTTGGAAGAATAGTTGCAGTTGGTATGGGTAGAAAGCCATTTGCTGCATATAGAGTGTCATCAAGGTCATTTCCTAATAGAATTGCTAAAATAACTGATGTTGGAGTTGCAATTCAGCCTCTTGACCCTGAAGATATCAAGAAAAATCCATATATAGCCTACAACTGCCTCAGAGTGTCTAAAAATGGTATTGTAGTATCAAATGGCTCTCATACCGATCCTATTTTTGAAGCATTAGAAGCTGGTGCAAGCCCAGATATAGCTCTGCAAGATGTGCTTAGCACAATGGGTTATGAGAAAGATGATTTTAACACTCCAAGAATTGCCGGCGTGCTCACAGAATCACTTGGATATCTAGGAACAGTGAGAATTGATGCTGTGGAAGTAACAAGTTTTGCCCTTGAACCAAACACCTGCCAATTTGTATGCACCTATGAAATTGATAAAATTGAAGGCAACAACCATCCTTTTATTGCTGTTGACGCACAATCTGCTGCTAAGCATATTTTTGAAGAAGGTATATTTGCAGATTTAGAGCTTCCTGTCTGCTCAGCATCATGGATGGATGATTTTGCTGTGTATAACCCACATCAAAAATAGCATTATTCATATTTTATAATTGCTTTATCTCTGAATACATGCTCAAATGCCATTAGTCCTGGTGCTCCACCAGTGTGGATGAAGATAGTTGTTTTGTCTTTTTCCAGCTGATTTCTTTCTGCCAAGGCTATTAGCCCACTCATAGCCTTGCCTGTGTAAACTGGGTCTAATATTAGTCCTTCTGTTTGAGCTGAGAGCATTATAGCATTGTTTCCTGCCTCACTTGGCACTCCATAAAAACTGCCATAGTATTCATCATTGATATAAAGCTCATCTGGAGTGAAAGTTTCATTTGATTCTATGAGCATTGCAGTCTCATTTGCTAATTTTGCAGCAGATGCAAGTAGTGGCTTTGATTTTCTGGCAACTGATATACCAATTAGCTTTGCCTGAGGCATAAATAATCTTATTCCTAATGCACAGCCTGCAAAGGTGCCAGTTGAACCCACTGCAACCACTATCTGCACATCTTTTTCATCTCCCAATTGCTCTGATAACTCTTTCATTGCAGAAACATAACCAAGCACACCAAGAGTCATTGACCCACCTATTGGGATTATATATGGCACTTCTCCATTTGATTTTAATTCTTCTGCAATTTCAGCCATTCTTTTTTCCATTGCAGATACTTTTGCACCTTTCATAAAAACAATTTCAGCACCTAATACTATATCTAACAGCAGATTGCCATCAAACCTTTCAAACTCATCTCCACCAATCACCAATAAACATTTGGGAATTCCTAGTTTTCTTGATGCAGCTGCAGTTAGCCTTGCATGGTTAGACTGCACTCCCCCATCAGTCAGCACACAAGTTGCTTTTTTCTTTAGAGCATCTGCCATTATATACTCAAGCTTTCTTACTTTGTTTCCACCCATTCCTAGATTGGTACAGTCATCTCTTTTTATAAGAAGTTTTTTAAGTCCGATATGACTGGCTAAATTTGGAGCATTATCAAGTGGAGTTGGTAGCAGTGTAAGATTTACTTTTTCTATAACATCAAGTTTCATTATATTCACCTTTATATTGCAAAAGATTGCCTATTTGAGTACCATTAATTAATGCACCCATATTTATTTCAAAAATTAAAATCAAAATTAGATTCAGAACAAAGTAGAATATCTCAATCTACTGTTGGAATAAGAACAGCATTGGTATATCCTAACACATATAAGTTAGGTATGTCTTCACTTGGGTATCAAATAATTTATGAGATGATAAACTCCATGCCTATTGCCTCTTGTGAGAGGGTGTTTCTACCGGATGCTGATGAACTTCGTATATACAAAAACACAAAAACAGAAATTACATCACTGGAATCATCATCAAAATTAAATGAATTTGATGTGATTGCATTTTCTCTTCACTTTGAACTTGATTATACCAATATTCTAAAGATATTGGACATGGGAAATGTGCCCTTTAAATCTTCTGCAAGAACAATTCATAATCCTATAGTAATTGCAGGAGGACCAGCTGTTACAATAAACCCTGAACCTGTTGCTGATTTTTTTGATGCAATTGTGATTGGTGATGGTGAAGAATGTATCACTCAAATTTACAATTCACTGTATGTTAATCAAGATAAAGACAGAAAAGAAGTATTGAGAGAACTTTCAAAGATAGAAGGGGTCTATGTTCCTTCATTATATGAACCTCAATACAGCAAAGATGGAATATTTACAGGCATAAAAGCTCTTGATGGTGCTCCTGAGATAATAAACAAATCAACTGTTAAAAATCTTTCTAAATATCCTAATTCATCTTGCATAATTACAAAAGAGGCAGAATTTGGAGAGATAAATTTAATTGAGATTGGAAGAGGTTGCGGAAGAGGATGCAGATTTTGTGCAGCTGGATTTATAAACAGACCTCTAAGATCAAGAAATGTTGAAATTAAGCCTAATTCAAGATATGGATTAGTCGGTGCTGCTGTATATGATAACTCCAGTAGTAAAGATTTATGTGAAAAAATAATAAATTCTGATGGCAGTTTTTCTATATCATCAATGAGACTTGAAACTCTTACAGATGAAATTGCAAAATTGCTTAAAAATGGTGGACAAAAAACAGTTACCATTGCACCAGAGGCAGGAAGTCAAAGGCTTAGAAATATTATAAACAAGCCAGCCACAGAGGAAGATATATTATCTGCAGTAAAATCTGCTGTTAATGCTGGAATAGCAAACATAAAAATGTATTTTATGATTGGATTGCCTTTTGAAACAAATGAGGATGTTGAGGAAATAGTAAGATTAGTTAAGAAAGTCAAAAAAAATGCTGTCAGCACTGGTCTACATATGTCTGTATCCAGTTTTGTGCCAAAACCTCATACTCCATTTCAATGGCATCCAATGGAACAGGTAAAAACTTTAAGAAAAAGATATGCATATCTGAAAAAGGAACTGCCATCTATAGGTGGAGTTAATTTTGGAGGTGAGAGCCCAAGATTATCTATTGTTCAAGGAGTGTTATCAAGAGGTGATAGAAGACTAGGAAAAGCAATTATATATGCATATAAAAATAATGATGACTATGCTCAAGGATTTAGAGAAGCAAATATAGATATAAATTATTATATATATAGAAAAATTGACAATAATACACAATTACCATGGAATCATATAAATTCTGGTGTTTTTACTGAGTATTTATGGATTGAATATAACAATAGTATGAATAATCATATAACATCCATATGTGATTTTAATAATTGTCAAAAATGTGGAGCATGTAAATAATAATGAATACATGGGAAAAAGTAGATAACACATTAATATATTACACTTCAAATAACCTTACAAAAACTGGTTTAGTGAAACAATTATTTACCACTAGAATGGGTGGAGTTAGTGGTGGTGAATTTGCTTCATTAAACACAGGACTTGCAACTTGTGATGATACTGATTCTGTGCTGAGAAACAGAAGAATTGTTGCTGATGTGTTGGATGTAAAGGCTGAGGAAATTATAGTGCCTGAACAAGTGCATTCTGATAATGTGGAAGTTGTAGATTTTGATGATGCAGGAAGTGGAGCATTAGACCACAGCACAGCAATACCTCAATGTGATGCTTTGATTACAAATAAATCTGGTGTGATGTTGGTTCTGCATTTTGCAGATTGTGTGCCTGTATATCTGCTTGCACCTGAAGAAAAAGCCATTGGACTTGTGCATGCTGGTTGGAAAGGCATTGCTCAAAATATTGTGCAAAAAACAGTTGATGCAATGGAAAAGAATTTTTATTGTTTCCCAAACACTTTAATTGCAGCGGTTGGTCCTTGTATAGATGTATGCTGTTATGAAGTGGGAAGAGACACTGCAGAATCATTGATTGAAGCAGTGGAAGGCAACAGGCAGATAATCACAAGACAAGAAAGAGTTCTTTATGCAGACCTAAAACTTGCAGTAAAACTACAGCTGATAAATGCAGGAATTGATGAGAATAATATATCTATAAGCTCACAATGCACCTGCTGCAACTCAACAGAATTCTTCAGTTACAGAAGAGACGGCGACTGTGGAAGAATGAGTGCTTGGTTTGGGTTGAAGTAGTTATATTTTTTAGACACTTAAGACCTCATTGAGTATATATTCCTTCAACCTTATTTTTATTGAAGTTTTACATACCAAATCTATTTTTACACTTAATAATTCTTCAAGATAAAACTTTAAATCCATATAGTTATCAAATGTTTTGAAGCCATCATTAAAATCAACTAATACATCTAAATCACTATCTTTTGTTTGCTCATTTCTCACATATGATCCAAAGACTCCAATTTCTTTAATACCAAACTTGCTTGCAATATATGACTTATTATCATTCAATATTTTTATTATTTCATCTATTGATAGCATATATGTCTCCTTCTGATAACTTGGAATCTTTTAATATAGTAAAATAATATATAATTAAAGTCAATGAAAATCAATAACCAGTCTATATTATATATGATTATATGAAGCAAATGATAAATGGTCGGGGAGACAGGATTTGAACCTGCGACCACCTGCACCCCATACAGGTGCGCTACCAAGCTGCGCTACTCCCCGATTGAAGCATTTTGAAGTAAATATAGCAGATAGCTCATATTAATGAAATACAATAAAGTATAACCCCTTATGAACTTTTCATCAAGAGGTTATGTGATTTTATAACACTCATTGCGTTTTATATTGACAGCTATTTGCCTAAGAGTGCAATTTCCAATACTTGATCTGCTGTGTCAACTAAATGGAACTTGATTCCTTTTCTCACATTTGCAGGTAAGTCATCAAGTGAGCTTTCATTTTCTGATGGAAGTATCACCTCAGAAACCCCTGCCCTATGAGCTGCTAATACTTTTTCTTTTATCCCACCAACAGGAAGCACATTGCCCCTGAGAGTTATCTCACCAGTCATTGCAATGTCTTTTCTGATAGCTCTGCCAGTGAATGCAGAAGCTATTGCAGTGGCTATTGTCACACCTGCAGATGGTCCATCTTTTGGAGTTGCACCTTCTGGAACATGTATGTGTATATCATTAGATGATATTGCTTTCTGATCAATTTTTAGCTTGTCTGCTCTTGATCTGATATATGTGAATGCTGTTTTTGCAGATTCCTGCATCACATCACCCAACCTGCCAGTGAGGATGAGCCTGTTCTTATCTCCGGGTGTTATTACAACTTCTATAGGAACAGTATCTCCACCAGCCTCTGTATATACAAGACCAGTTGCTACAGCTACTTCATCTTTTTCACCAGCCTTGCCATACCTGAATCTAGGTGCACCCAAATGCTTTTCAACAGCTTTTTCGGTGATAACAGATAAATTTTTATTACCTCTTGCAACAGACTTTGCAACTTTTCTGCAGATAGATGAGAGCTCCCTTTCAAGATTTCTCACACCAGCTTCTCTTGTGTATTCTCTAATAATTTTTTTAATTGCATTAGGTTGGAATCTAATTAAAGAATCATTTAAGCCATTATCTTTTATCTGCTTTGGCAAAAGATGGATCTTTGCAATCTCCATTTTCTCTTCTTCTGTATATCCAGAAAATCTTATCACTTCCATCCTGTCTCTCAAAGCAGGTGGAATATTTTCTAAAAAGTTTGCTGTGGTAATAAACATCACTTCACTTAAATCAAAAGGCACTTCAAGAAAATGATCACTAAAACTGCTATTTTGTTCTGGATCCAATGCCTCTAAAAGTGCAGATGATGGGTCTCCCCTAAAATCCATACCAAGTTTATCTACTTCATCAAGCATAAACACAGGATTTTTTGTGCCAACCTGCTTTAATCCTTGAATGATTCTACCGGGCAAAGCACCCACATAGGTTCTTCTGTGCCCTCTAATTTCTGCCTCATCTCTTACACCACCAAGAGATATTCTATAAAATTTCCTACCCAATGCACTTGCAATAGATTTACCCAAGCTGGTTTTTCCAACCCCAGGTGGTCCTGCAAAACATAATATAGGTCCTTTTGTGGATTTATTCAATTTTCTTACAGCAAGAAATTCTAATATTCTATCTTTTACCTGCTCTAAGCCATAATGTTCATTATTTAGTATTTCTGATGCTTTATCTATATCTAGTTTTTCTTTATTTCTTGTTTTCCAAGGAACAGAAAGAAGCCAATCAAGATAATTTCTAATCACGGAACCTTCTGGTGCTGCATATGGCATTTTTTCAAGCCTATCAAGCTCTTTTAATGCTTTCTCTGCAACTTCCTCAGGCATACCAGCTTTATGAATATTTTCTCTATAATGGTCAAGCTCATTTGCCTTTCCATCTTTTTCACCAAGTTCATTTTGTATAGCTTTTAATTGCTCTCTGAGAAGATACTCTCTCTGCATCTCCCCTACTTCTTTTTCTACTCTTGCCCGTATATTTCTCTGAATATCTAAAACCTCAATTTCTTTTTGCATAATCAAATTGAGATTTTCAAGTCTTTTTGATGTGTCTATAGTCTCAAGGAAAGACTGCTTCTCATCAATCCTAAGAGGCAAATTTGGAATTATAGTATCTGAAAGTTTACTTGGATCATCAATGCTCAAAACATTCATAATAAGCTCAGGCGGTATTGGTCTAGCAGATTGACCACCTTGGCTTTGGACAAGCCTATCAAAAAGTGTTACAACACTTCTCATCAAGGCTTCAACTCTTGCAGTCTTTGCAGTGCTGGATTTGAGCAATTTTATTTTTGCTTTAAAGAAAGGCTCTGTAGATATATAATCAGATATCTTGACTCTTTGAATACCTTCAAGAGTTACTCTAACAGTACCATCAGGAACTCTAAGAACCTGCATAACTTCTGCAATTATACCAATATCATATAAATCCTCAGGTTCAGGATCTTCAATAGATACTTCCTTTTGAGCAACAAGACAAATATATCTATGTTTTTCTATTGAATAATCTAATGCCTTAACAGACTTTTCCCTACCAACAAACAAAGGAAAAAGCATATGAGGAAAATAAACGGTGTCCCTTACTGGCAACACCGATAAAGTTCTAGGTAATCTCACAGGAGCTTCATTAACTTCCTTTGAGAGATTTAAATCATCATAATTTTTTTTTATAGAATTGGTCATTTTAAGATGCTTGTTTTACCTCATCAGCAGTTACAATTGTAGGATCTTTTTTGTTTCTAATAGTTTCTTCAGTAATAATACATTTTTTTACATTTTCATTTGAAGGTATTTCATACATAATATTGAGCATAGTCTCTTCTATTATTGCTCTCAATGCCCTAGCACCCATTCCTCTTTTTAGTGCTTCCTCAGCAATTGCATTAAGTGCCTCCGGTGTAAAACTAAGCTCAACTCCATCATACTCAAAGAATTTTTGATATTGCTTAATTAATGCATTCTTAGGTTCAGTTAATATTTTAACTAGTGCATCTTGATCAAGACTAGTAAGAGTTGCAACCACAGGAAGTCTTCCAATAAATTCAGGAATAAGCCCAAATTTCAAAAGGTCTTCAGGTAAAACTTTTGCAAGCAAATCTTCATTTTTGGAAGTTGCAGAACTTTCAGTTGCCCTAAAGCCCATATTTCTATCAGTAACTCTTCTTGAAATCACATCTTCGAGACCATCAAATGCACCACCACAAATAAACAATATATTTGTAGTATCAATTGCAACATATTCCTGCTGCGGATGTTTTCTTCCACCCTGTGGAGGAACATTTGCAACTGTGCCTTCAATAATTTTGAGAAGTGCCTGCTGAACTCCTTCACCAGAAACATCTCTAGTGATTGATGGATTTTCAGATTTTCTAGTTATTTTGTCAATTTCATCAATATAGACAATTCCAGTTTGTGCTCTTTTTATAGTATTTTGCAAACTGTCTCCATTATCAGCAGCTTGAAGAAGTTTTAGAAGAATATTTTCTACATCTTCACCAACATATCCAGCTTCAGTAAGAGATGTTGCATCAGCTATTGCAAAAGGAACATTTAGAATTTTTGCTAATGTTTGAGCTAGAAGAGTTTTGCCAGATCCTGTAGGTCCTAAAAGTAGGATATTAGATTTCTGCAATTCAACATCTTTGCAATCATTGTTGATTCTCTTGTAGTGATTATAAACAGCAACAGATAGTGATCTTTTTGCTCTTTCTTGTCCAATAACATATTGACTGAGAATTCGGTATATTTCTTTAGGTTTAGGTATAGAGTCAGCCATATTCAACTCATCAGGCTTTTTCTCATCACCTTTCATAATGTCATTGCAAAGTTCAATACACTCTGTGCAGACACCACCATAAACTCCTACAAGAAGCTTTTTTACATGCTCTCTACTTTTTCCACAAAGAGCACATCTTTCTCCAGCTCTGTCATAACCAATCTTGGGCAAGTTAGTAACCCTCCTATGGACTGGATTATTCTCAGTCCAGATTCATTCTGTATATTTTACAGACAATACAATTATTCCATGCTCAAGCACAGAACCAACTAACTCTTATTTAGTTTCTTCCAAAACTCCCGTTAAAGTTTTGTCTATAATACCATATTCAATGGCATCTTCAGGAGACATATAATAATCTCTATCTATATCAGCTTTCACTTTTTCCACATCTTTGCCAGTATGTTTAGCAATTATTCCACTCAAAACATCCTTATATCGTAAAATTTCTCTTGCCATAATATCAATATCAGAAGGTGTGCCTCTAAAACCAGCACTTCCCTGATGAATCATTATTCTAGAGTTCGGTAGAGCAAGTCTTTTTCCTTTTGCTCCACCAGCAAGCAATACAGCTCCCATACTCATTGCATGTCCAACACAAGTAGTAGCAACATCAGGTTTGATAATCTGCATTGTATCATATATTGCAAGTCCAGCAATAACTGAACCACCTGGACTATTGATATATAGCTCAATATCTCTATCTGGATCTTCCTTCTGAAGGAACAACATCTGAGCAACAACTAAATTTGCAATATCATCATCAATAGGTGTTCCTAAAAATATAATTCTATCTTTCAAAAGGCGGGAATATATATCATAAGACCTCTCACCTCTTGCACTCTGCTCCACAACCATTGGTATGAGTGACATAAACCTTGAACTCCTTTCAAAGCTAAGCAATTAAATGAATTTATTATGCTTCTATATACTTAATATTGGAAGCATTCAAAAGAAAGTCCATAATTTTTTTGTTCAAAATCCTATTTTTTATGCTGGATTCTGAATTTGTACTTTCAATGTAAGCTCTCATTGTGGCTGCAGGCACGTTCCTTTGCTTTGCAATCACTTCTATTTCTGCATCAATTTCTTCTTTTTCAACTTTAATTTCTTCTTTTTTTACAATCTCACCAAACACCAGTGATGTCTTTATAGCAGACTCACCTTCTCTTTCAAAATCTTTATTAAGCTGTTCTGCGGTTTTATTTATATATTTAAGATATGAGTCCAAAGAAACATTTCTACTTTCCAAATCTTCCATCAGACTTTTTATCTTTTCCTGAACATAATTATCTACCATTGCTTTAGGAAAATCAATTTTTGAATTTTCAACAATAGTATCTATAATTTTTCCTTGGAGTTCATATTCACTTTCACTATTGATTCTATCCTGAATCAACTTTTCAAGAGTTTTCTTAAGTGCATCAACTGTTTCAACTTTTTCAGAATCATCAATTTGAGTTTTTTCAATTTCTGACTGATTTTTGGGAGCAAAAACAGATTTAACCCATTCATCTGTAAGTTCTGGTCTTACTTTTTCTCTTATATCACCAATTTTTACATGATACCTTACAGCTTTGCCTCTATAGTTTTCATCTTCAAAATCTTCAGGGTAATTTACAACTATTTCTTTCTCTTCATCTTTTTTCATACCCATAAGACCATCATCAAAATCTTTTAGATTATGCCCAACTTCAATATATGTTTTTTGAGGTTTATCATTCTCTTCATCGACCCTGTACATTTCAATCACAACATGATCTTCTTTTTGGATACCTCTGTCTGTAACTTCAGGAAATGTGGCATGTTCATTAAGAAGTCTTTCAATTTCCTTATCAACATCTTCTTTTGTTACAGTATATTTTTTCTTTTCAAATTCTAAACCAACATACTCTCCAAGCTCAACTTGTGGGGCTAGAGGCACAAGAGCCTTAAAAATCATAGGTTTATCAAATTCAAGTTCAACAATGTCAACTGATGCAGGTGCAAAAGGTTCTAATTTAATTTCATCAATTACTTTAGGATAAATATCATCCATCAACTTATCAGCAACAATTTCTTTAACTCTTTCTTTGTCAAGATATTTTTCAAGAATAGCTCTAGGTGCTTTTCCTTTTCTAAATCCATCAATAGCAGCATCTTTTCCTAGCATTTTATATGTTTTATCAACTGCTTCTTTTACCTTTTCTAGTTCTACTTGGATTTCAAGTGAAACTTCACAAGGATTTAATTGCTCTTGTTTTAAAAGCATATTCATCTCCAGTATGCCCAATAAGATTTTGAGGTTATTTTAGTATTACATGCTAAAAAACGGATACAGGATTCTGCACATCAAATTTTAAGATGTGCCATGCCTATACCCGCTAATTATTTATATGGAGCGGGGGACGAGACTCGAACTCGCGACATCCACCTTGGCAAGGTGGCGTTCTACCACTGAACCACCCCCGCACAAACACTATATTAAAATTAATTGTGGTGGGCGAGAGGAGAGTTGAACTCCTACGCCTTTCGGCACTAGATCCTAAATCTAGCGTGTCTGCCATTCCACCACTCACCCACGCCACCATAACTGGTGGACGATCAGGGATTCGAACCCTGGACCAATGGATTAAGAGTCCACTGCTCTGCCAACTGAGCTAATCGTCCGCTACCATCAAGAAAATAATTATATCAGCTCAGTTCAATACCGTCAAGCATTCTTGAAATAAAAAAATAAGATTCAAATCACTGCTTAGGTGAGCTTTAACCAAGCATTAAAATTATAAAACTACCAGCATTATTTTGTCAAGTTTTTGGTAGTAAATAATAAAAAATGCCCGCAGTTCAATATAAGCCGCGGACACTTTCTCAAAAAAAATTATCTAACTTATTTACTCAATATCTATATCCATATCCTGACCATTTGGTCCAACACCACATCTGTCTATTAAATTATCAATATCAGCAAATCCTAAACAAATACAAGTATCTGCTGCACCATAATATATTCTCAGTCTTCCATCATCTTCCAGAATTGCCCCACAAGAGAATACAACATTTCCAACATCACCCACTCTTTCATAATATTCTCTGGGAGTAAGTATTGGAACAGCACTTCTACATATAACCTTTGCAGGATTTTCTAAATCCAGCAATACAGCACCCATTCTATATAATGGTCCAGCACTTGTATCCTTTACACCATGATAAATATGGAGCCAACCATATTCAGTTTCTATTGGAGTTGCACATGCCCCTATTCTAGTGGTGTCCCAATAACCACCTCTGGTGGTCATAACAATTTCAGAATCACCCCAGTAAACAAGGTCATCTGAATAAGACACCCACATATTACCAGTGCCTCCACCATAAGGTCTATCCAGTCTTGCATATTTGCCCCTTATTTTCTTTGGGAAAAGACAGCCATCTTTATTTTCAGGCTGCGATATAAGTGCAATTCTTTCAAATTCTTTGAAATCTTGAGTTTTTGCTAATGCAAGTCTAGCCCCATACTTTGAGTAAGCTGTATACATAATATAGTATGAGCCCTCAAGATATGTGATTCTAGGGTCTTCTATTCCCCTTCTTTCATAGGTTCTAAATGGCTCTTCTTTGCCCGGAACCATACAAGGATGATCATCAACATTAAAGTGATAGCCATCATCACTGCGAGCTAATACAAATACACTTCTACCTGCAAGATCTTCTACTCTCATAAGCAGAATGTATTCATCACCCATTTTTGTAGCCGCAGCATTAAATACCGTATTACACGGAAAAGGAACGTTTTCGAGGGTAATTATAGGGTTTTTATACCATCTCTCAACTACGTCTCTCCCAAGCCTTCTTGGCATTCCTTGCCTCCAATTATTTTGGTTACTTTATTTATCGGATAACTACCCCACATAAAATAGGGTATATTACCACTTGGAAACTATGTTTAATCTTGCATACCAAATTTATGCAGTTATAACAAATAATATAATGCACAAAATTGAATAATATTAAACTATACCTGAGCCTGTTTTGCCATATATTAATACAAAACAACAAGAAAAATCGCACAAAATAATAATAAAAAAACATTTTATGCGTATAAGCATTTTTTGCAGCATCTTATACTAGAAATTATACCAGACTATTGACCATTCTTATATAAGAAATTATATCCAGATAATAAAAAATATAAAAAAGCTTTTGTTGTCTAAACAAAACACAAATTGTATTATCTCTGCTATATGTATTGACACTTCTTTTCTCTAATACTAATATAGGCATAATAATTGTTTGAAAGAGAGGCATTTAATATTGGTTGATATGGAGACAATTGTAAATCTGTGCAAAGCCCGCGGATTTATTTTTCAGTCTAGTGAAATATATGGTGGCATTGGAAGCACATGGGACTATGGTCCACTTGGTGTGGAATTAAAAAGAAATGTGAAAGATGCATGGTGGCAAGATATGATAAGCACAAGAGATGATGTTGTTGGTCTTGATGCTGCTATTTTAATGCATCCTAAAGTGTGGGAAACATCTGGTCACTTAAAGAACTTCACAGATCCATTAATAGACTGTAAGAAATGTAAACAAAGATTTAGAGCAGATGACCTCTCAACAGAAACCTGTCCAGAGTGCGGCGGAGAACTTACAGAAGCAAGACAATTTAATTGTATGTTCAAAACATTCATGGGTCCAGTGGAAGATGATGCTGCTGTTACATATCTAAGACCAGAAACAGCACAGGGTATTTTTGTAAACTTTCTTAATGTCCAGCAAGCAACTAGGAAAAAACTTCCATTTGGTATAGGACAGATTGGAAAAAGTTTTAGAAATGAGATAACTCCGGGAAACTTTACTTTTAGAACAAGAGAATTTGAACAAATGGAAATGGAATTCTTTGTAATGCCCGGAACAGACGATGAGTGGTTTGAATATTGGATAAATGAAAGATTCAATTGGTATGTCAAGTATGGAATCAAAAAGGAAAACTTGAGATTAAGACCACATGAAAAAGATGAGCTCTCTTTTTATTCTAAGGGTACCACTGATGTTGAATATAAATATCCATTTGGATGGGGAGAGCTTGAAGGAATTGCTAATAGAACTAATTATGATCTTTCTAAACATTCTGAAGGTTCTGGAAAAGAAATTACATATTTTGATGAAGCAAGCGGCCAGCATGTGATCCCATATGTTATAGAACCTGCTGCTGGTGCAGATAGAGCAACTCTAGCTTTTTTGCTTGATGCCTATGAACAAGAAATTATTGAAAAAGGTGATAAAAAAGACAAGAGAACAGTTCTTCATTTTCATAAAAAACTTGCACCTGTTAAAGCAGCAGTATTGCCGCTTCTTAGAAACAGACCAGAAATTGTTGAAACAGCAAAAAAACTCACAGCTGATCTTCAAAAATCATTCCCAACAATGTATGATGACACAGCATCTATTGGAAAACTTTACAGAAGACAAGATGAAATTGGAACTTTGTGGTGTATTACTGTTGATGTACAAACTGTTGAAGAAGATAATCAGGTTACAATTAGAGACAGAGACACTATGGAACAAATAAGAATTCCAATTGAAGGTGTTAAAAAATATCTCAAAGAGAAAATGGAAGAAGAATAGAATCTTTCTTGTATGTCATTCTGAGCGTCAGCGAAGAATCTTTCTGATTATTTTGAATTCAGATTCTTCGTCGCATAGCCCTCAGAATAACATGCTAATTTTTTTATATATCTTCATTCAATTCCAATTATTATTTAATGACACAAACAATAAGAGAAAGAATTGAAAAGTGGGAACTTGAAACATTATTGCCTATTGCTAGTATTTCTATTCACTCACAGGGCAGACTAAGACCTGAACCACTATGCTCTGTGAGAACTGAATACCAAAGAGACAGAGATAGAATAATCCACTGCAAAGCATTCAGAAGGCTCAAACATAAAACTCAAGTTTTTATGGATCCTGAATTTGACCACTATAGAACAAGACTCACCCACACTCTGGAAGTTGCACAAATATCAAGAACAATTGCAAGAGCACTAAAATTAAATGAAGATTTAACAGAAGCTATTGCGTTGGGTCATGATTTGGGACATACGCCATTTGGTCATGCTGGTGAAAAAGCATTAGATGAAGTAAAAAGAGAATATATAAAAGACGGATATTTTAGACACAGTGAACAAAGCCTAAGAGTGGTTGATATTATAGAGAACAAAGGAAAAGGTCTGAATCTTACTTATGAAGTAAGAGATGGAATAGTAAAACACTCAAAGGGAAATTCTAATCTGTCAGGAACAGCTGATATTCCAAAAACTTTAGAAGGTCAAGTGGTGAGAATAAGTGATAGGATAGCATATATAAATCATGATATAGATGATGCTGTAAGAGCCGGGATACTTAAATATGATGATTTGCCTAAAACCGCAATAGATATATTGGGAAAAACACATTCGGATAGAATAGAATCAATGGTAATTGATATCATAGAAAACAGCTTTGGTAAAAATATAGTAAGTATGAGTGAAAAAACTGCAATTGCCACAGATATGCTGAAAGATTATATGTTTGGAAACATATATGGCAAAGACTATCCCGGAATTATAGAATTAAAGCAAGCTGCAGAAAATCTGAAGGAATTATATAGATATTTTATGGATAATCCAGATAAGCTGCCTGATGACTTCAAAAAGAATTGCTTTGAAAGTCTTGAAGAACTTGCTTCTTGTGTTTGTGATTATATCTCTGGAATGACAGATAGATATGCAGTAAAAATATATAATATGCATATAAAAAAAATGTAAAAGTCAGATAAAACACTGTATTTGTAATTTATTTTAGAATTCTCTTCTTTAGTGGTTTCCAATAGGCAATTAGCGTGATATAATGATAATGTAAGAAGCAATAAAAATTATGTAGAGGTATTATTGCGAAAAATTCTCCTTTCCAAATGAGAGAGGCGGAGGTAATTAGCAATTATGAAGTCCACCATAAAGTGTAATTGTGGCCATAGAATTTTTGCAAAAGATGTGATGCAGACTGGTTATTATTTAAGGTTATTTGGACCTAGTTTTGTATATGTTAAGTATCGCTGTTCAAGGTGCAAAAAACTTGGAGAACAATTTGTTAAACAAGAAGACTGGGAAGAAGGAATTCTTCAAGATACAACTCATGAATTAACAAGTGATGAAAAAGTAAGATTCGACGAAATGGGCAAAATTACAATTCATGAGTGCATAGATGCACACTTTGAGCTAGAAAAAATAAACAGTGTTGATGAGCTGATTGAAGCTTTAGAGTCTGCAAAAAGCTAACTTAATGATATTACTTAATAAAATTTATTAAGAAACATCAAAGCAGGGTAATTTGCCCTGCTTTTTTACATTTTTTTTGAAAAATTTTGAGAACAAAAATACAAATACAATAATAGAGTTGTTTGTATTATTATCAATTTGTGCTACAATATTGCCGGCAACCAATACCGGGAGAAAACTATGATTCCACTATCAGATGAAAACCCCACAAGAAGTAAACCTATAGTTGTATACTTACTTTTAATAATTAATGTTTTTGTATTTGCTTATGACAAAATTACAGCTCATCAAGTTGGTCCTGTGATGATAAATGGATTATGGGATTTTATGCTTGTTCCAGCAGCATTAATACAGAATCAGGATTTATATATTCCATACGGACCGGTTAGAGTTCTATATCAGGGACTAGAACCAAAATGGCTTACACTATTCACATCAATGTTTATGCATGGCAGTTTTATGCACATAGGTGGTAATATGCTCTATTTATGGATTTTTGGAAATAATATAGAAGATATTCTTGGGCATTTTAAATTTCTAATATTTTATATATTCTGTGGGCTGATTGCAGCATTTGCTCATATACTATTCAACTTAAATTCAGCTGTCCCTACAGTTGGTGCAAGTGGTGCAATTGCAGGTGTTTTGGGTGCATATTTAATATTATTCCCAGCTGCAAGAATAAAAACCCTTTTGTTTATTGGTTTTTTCTGGACATTTATGGGTGTACCGGCTGTAATTTTACTTGGTGTATGGTTCTTTTCCCAACGCCTGATGGAGCAGAACCCGCCACGCTTGCC
>JBDNDK010000279.1:0-2538 GCA_046719185.1 Armatimonadota bacterium | reverse complement strand
TTGATGAGATAAAAACTACTCTTTTTATGTTGTTTGTAATGGCTGATTTGAGCACATTCTCAGTACCGTCAATATCTGTAGTGAATATATCTTCTGGCCGATAAAGAGGCAAAGCTGCAGCACAATGAACAAGCATATCACAGCCATTCATTGCATTTATAAGAGCATCCAAATCTCTGATATCAGTTTTATGAAACTCTATTTTATCTTTTTCAGGATAATCAAAATCAGCAATATCACAAGCTGTTATCACGCAGCCTTTATCAAGAAGATACCTGACTAGATTTATACCAAGAAACCCAGCCCCACCAGTGATGAAGATTTTGTTTGAAGATAAATTGGACATTATTTTACTGCTAATTTCTTTGGTTTTCTTGTAACTTTTCTAGCACGACTAGAAATAGATGAAATATTCTTTATTGGTTTTTCTTCAGGAACTGGATTTTTAGGAACAGCTTCAAATTTTACTTTATAATCAAGCTCCCAGAGTATATCAACAACTGTTTTTATTGTAAGGTTTCTCTCACCATTCAATGCTTTTGTAATCCAAGCTCTGCTTTTACCAAGTCTTCTAGCAAGCTCTGCTCTAGAAATATTGTCATCTTGCATTATTTCACAAATAGTCTCAGTAATATCTAAGAGAACTTCTTCAAGGTGAAAGCCTTTTGTTTGCATTGCTTCTGTTATTAATTTATTAATGTCTGGTCTAGTTGTCATATTTTATATCTCCATCATTTAAAGCTGATTTATAGCTTTCATACAAAAGAAGTGCTTTGTTTATTATTGTTTTATTTTGATTTGACCACTTGTTGCTCTTTTTATAATCACCATTCAAAAGAATTACAATATTATGTTCATTAGTACAATATAGCCTAACACCTTGAATTTTAATTTTGCAAATCGGCTTATATGGTTTTAAAATTCTGAATTGCTGTTCATTGAACAAGATCCCTCTTTGAGCAATTCTTTTTAATTGGTTTGTAATTTTAAAAAAATCTTCTATTCTAGACTTATTAAGTTCATCTAAGAATTCTTCAATTGGGCTTTTATCATCAATTACAAGATAATAAATCTTTACTTTTTCTACTATATCTTTAAAATCAAGCTTTTTGAGAATCACATTCATAAATAGTGTTTACCTTTAGGTTAACAATACTATTCTATACCCATTATCGGATGTAGTCAAGTAATATTTAGATAAATTATTTTTCTATTCCTTTGCGGGCTGGAACTCCACTATTGTAGTAGTGCTTTATTTCTTTCATTTCTGTGACCAAATCTGCTGCTTCTATCAGCTCAGGTTTTGCATATCTGCCTGTGATTATCAGCTCAACATTATCAGGTTTGTTTTTAATCAAATCAAGAAGTTCTGAGAGATCTATCATATTATAATAAACTGCAATATTTGCCTCATCAAGTATAACTATGTCATACTTTCCAGATATAACTATATCTCTTATCTCATCAAAACCTTCTCTTGCAGCTACCACATCTTCCTCACATGGTATGTTCATTATAAAACAGCCTCTTCCATACTGCTTTATTGTCACTGTATCAGAAAAAGATTCTAATGCATGCAATTCACTACAATCCTCAGCCTTTAGAAATTGACCAATAAATACTTTATAGCCAGCTCCAATTGCTCTTACAACCACTCCCAAAGCAGCAGTAGTTTTGCCTTTGCCATTACCAGTGTAAACCTGAACATAGCCTTTTTCCATAATCTTTAATCAGCACCCTCTGGTGTCACAAGAGCACACATAGCTTTTAACAGATTCAGCCATTTCCTTTATCCATTCAGCAGAATGTGGAGTATCCTTAATTCTGGGGTCATCAAAGAGAGTCAAACTCTCCGGAGGTCTATATTGTTGGAGAGCATAAAACCTTGCTCCCTGTATTTGTTTTGCCATTTCTATAATATCAGGCTCATCAAATTGAGGAAGCACAGTTGTTCTGAATTCATATTCCACTTTGCCTTCAAGCAAAAGATTTATGCTTTTTTTTATATTATCTTTATTATATTTATTTCCGCAATAACTATTATATTTCTCATAAGGTGCTTTCAAATCCATTGCCACATAGTCAACTAAATTACTATTTATTAGATTTTTCATCACCTCATAGTTTGTGCCATTGGTATCCAGCTTCACATCATATCCAATGCTTTTTATTTTTGAAATAAAACTTATTAAATCATTCTGCAGAGTTGGTTCTCCACCACTTATCACAACTCCATCTAAAAATTTTATTCTCTTTCTAAGAAAAGATAGAATATCAGACTCATTTATGTGAGAATTAACAGTCTCACTATTCATCAGCCATCTGTTGTGACAATAGTAACAGTCCATATTGCAGCCGCTTGTAAAAAGCACTGCACAAATCTTGCCCGGATAATCAACCATTGAGCATTTTTGGATACCTGCAATTTTCATCATACAAGTTCCATCTGTTTGCTTTCATCAGGAAGCTTAAATTTAAGCCTATCAAAATACTCTTGCTTTTTGCCTTTATTATAATTATCAACTGGTCTCAGGTAGC
>JBDNDK010000278.1:0-2553 GCA_046719185.1 Armatimonadota bacterium | reverse complement strand
TTCTAGGTTCCAATACCTGAGGATTTGCAACTCTAGTTGCAACAGTTACAACCTCAAGTCCATTGTCATACATACTTTGTGGATAAAGTGATAGTTTTCCAGATGATATTACAACAGTAGGGTCTGTTTTTATATTTTTGGGGTCCAATCCTAATGCAATCCCTCTTGATACAGTAACTCTTATATATCCATCTGTAACTTCATTCATTTCAAGCAATTTATTTACATTATCAATAAACTGGCTTGAAGGATATGGCATAGTTATACCTAATGCTTTCAGAGATGCATATAATCTTTCGATATGTTCTTTAAGCTTAAATGCTTTTCCATTGTAAGATCTTATGCCTTCAAATGCACCATCACCATATAAAAAACCATGATCATATATTGATACGGAAGCCTGTTCAAAAGGAACAAACTCACCATTCAGAAAAACCCATTTATCCATTTAATATCTCCTAGAAATATACCTGATTATATCATAGTGATCCATTTTAGCATACAACATATTACTTAAAATTATAATGTTATATTATACATGAATTATGGCTTTATTGAATACAGGAAAAAGTAATCAATACTATTTTTTAATACATTATTTAATCCATAGCTCTAATGCATGTTGTTTTAGCCACATTTTATATGATTTATATAATCTGCAGTGTTTTTCCACCAATAGCCAAAAGTCTTTGGAATGATTGAGATGAACAAGATGGCAAAGCTCATGTATTATCACATAATCCAAGATTTTCTCCGGAGCAAGAAACAGTCTTAAGTTTATCATTATATTTTTTTTGTTATTGCAGCTTCCAAATCTAGTGTTTGCTTCTCTAATTGATATCTTATTGGGATATTCTACACCCATCTGAGTGCTGTAATATTTAATCTTTTATACCATTTTTTTAGAATTTGTATGATGTATCTTCTTTTTTGATCATTAGATAGGTTTGCTGGTATATCAATATGCAGTTCATCATTTCTTCTTTGAAGTCTATATGAGCTGTTTTCATTTATTCTAAGGGTGTAGCTATTATCTAAAAATGGAATTTTTTCACCATCAGCAAATGTTAGACTCTTCTTTTCAGATACAACTTTATTCATCTCAGCTTGTTTAATTTTTATCCATTCTTTGTGTTTGTTTACAAAGCTGTGTATTTGTTTTTCAGGTGAGTCTATTGGAGCTTTTACTACCACTCCTTCAGGAGTAACAGAAATTGTGAGTCTAGTTCTTCTTTTGTTTCTCTTAATAATGTATGGAATATCTATCATTGCTTAGTTTTATAATTTTCAAAATACTCAACTAGTGCATCTCTTGTGGTGTATTGAGTTAATTCAATATTATCAACTTTATACTCACTCATAATATCCATCATCACAAAAGCCTGTGTTGATAATCTCACAATGGAGCTATCGTCTATTATATCTGGCAGAGAAAATGAATATTTATTACTCTTTACTATTTCTTTCAGGTATTTTAATTTAATATCACCAACCACTATATTCTGCCTTGTGTATCCATCTATCAAGTCATAAAGTTGAGCCCTTGTTATATTTCCTTTTTTGAGTTCTTTTGTTTTGATTGAAGATTTGCTCATGAGTTCAGCATCGGAATTTGAGATGTTTTTTAATGCGGAAAGCAATATTTCATCTGCAGTTATATCCAAATCAAGGACAGCTATCTCTTCATTCAAATATTTATCAGTTTCATTTTTATATTTAAGATAATTATCTTTTATATCATTATTAGGTTCAATATTATCTGTGACAGCTATCAATGCAAGTTCAGGATACTCAGCTTTGTATGGGATATTTTTTAGTAGATTCCATGATATTTTTTGATTGTTGATAGATACTATCTCATTTCTTGTATCACTTTTTCTGTATATAAAATCAATTCTTCCTAGAAAAGCAGCATAAGCTCCAGTCTGTGCAATTAAAGTATTATTTTCAAAATGATGACTTATAAGCACTGTATGACTGTGTGAGCCAATTATAAAATCTATACCATCAACTTCTCTTGCAAGTTTTTTATCCTCTTCAAATCCTAAATGGGATAAGCATATCATAACATCAGCATTTTCTTTCAAATAAGGCACAAGTGATTTTGCTTCTTCAATTGGATTAGTAAGTTTTATATCTGATATTGTATCAGGCCACTGAAAATCAAGAGTTTGAAGGGTAGTTAATCCAAACACAGCAATTCTAATCCCATCAATTTCCTTTATATAATAAGGTTTTATAAAATTCCAATCAGAACCATCTGCACTTTTGATATTTGCAGATAAAAATGGAAATTCTGCCTTTGATGCAGTTTTTATAAATACATCTAATCCATTATCAAATTCATGATTACCAACTGCTGCTGCATCATATTTGATGAGATTCATAGATGATATTATGGATTCGCCTTTTGTGATATATTCTTGGTGTGTGCCATGTATAATATCACCAGAATCAAAAAGCAGTACATTAGGCATTTGAGCTCTTATTTCATTTATCATTGTGCTGATTTTTGCTAGTCCACCTGTGTTATTTGATGGCAACACTCTGCCA
>JBDNDK010000277.1:0-2575 GCA_046719185.1 Armatimonadota bacterium | reverse complement strand
AGGAGTCGAACCTCCACGCCCTTACGGACACATGGACCTGAACCATGCGCGTCTGCCATTCCGCCACTTCGGCAACTTGGAAAATTTTACCAGAGACAATAGAGAGTGTCAAATTGAATTGCTAATATTTATTGATTGGATTTTGTGTTACAAAATATATATTTATATAATTTTATTGTTTTATTTTTATATTTATGATAATATATATTTGATTTAACGCTGGGGGTGCTGGTTGAGCACTGGCTGAGATTCCATTTGATGGAGATCCCTTAGAACCTGATCCGGGTAATACTGGCGAAGGGAATGCGAATGTCTAAATACAGAAATATTTTTGTAAGACACTCCAATTTATCTGCTCAATAACCACATTCCCAATACCAATTAGCCTATTAGGCAAAAATTGTATTGGAGGATTAAAAATGATTGGTAAGATTTCAGATGTAGAAGTATCCAGAATTATTATGAAAGAGTATTTTGATACATTAGAAAATGCTCTGGAAAGTGATGTAATAATTGTTGGAGGAGGACCTAGTGGTCTTGTAGCAGGTTATACGCTTGCTGAACAAGGCAAAAAAGTTGTGATTATGGAAAAGAGACTCTCACCCGGTGGCGGTATTTGGGGTGGGGGAAAAGGCTTCAATAAAGTTGTCCTTGAAAAGAGTGTAGAGGATATATGTTCTGAAATTGGTTTCAAATATAAAGAGACTGAGTCCTATTTAGTGGTTGATGCTGTATTATTAGCTTCTGCACTTATTAAGAAAGCTATAGACTCTGGAGTGATATTACTCAATTTATTTTCAATTGAAGATGTTTATTTCAATGAAAAGAGAGAACTAGCAGGTGTAGTTGTAAATGATACTGCTTATAAAATGACAAATCTTCATGTTGACCCTCTAACATTTAGAAGCAAATTTGTGATGGATAGCACAGGTCATGAAGCAGTAGTAAGCAATTGTCTTGCAAAAAGAGGAATCTTAGAGCTAAAGGGTGAGGATACTATGAATGCTCAGCTAGGTGAAGAAGGAGTAGTAGAAAACACTAAAGAGGTATATCCGGGCTTAATAGTAACAGGTATGGCATCTGCTCAATTCTTTGGAACACCAAGAATGGGTCCTATATTTGGTGGAATGCTAATCTCAGGCAAAAAAGCAGCAGATATAGTATTAAGCAAGATATAAGTTTCATAAATAAATTTCAGGGTGACATTTTTTGCCACCCTGAATTAGTTAATCAAATATCTTCTTCTAATAAATTAACCTCTGTGATTGTTTTTGATGTGATATCTACCTTAAGAGTCTTTATCTCAAAAGCTGATAATTCTGTTTCTTTTTCTATATTACAAAATGGTAAGGAAATAGTAGTTTTTCTTGCATTTCCAGTTGGTTCAAACAATCTGACAATCAAGTTATTATCATTTTCAGCTTTCTTGATGGTTGTTATATTCACTGCATCATCAGAAAGTTTTATAAACTGCTGTGCTTTTTTTCCCAATCCTGATGGAAAGAATGATAGAGCAAATGGCTTTTCATTATGTGCAAGTGCCTCTCTGTCAATTGCTGTAAGTCTTTCATTTATATCACCAGCATTGAACCAAAATCTAAACTTTCTCTCACCTTGGTCAATTCTAGGAGTGTATCTATTTTGAGGTATTAAATCTCTATCATGTATTGGATGAGCAGAATATGCAGGTGATCTTAAAAGTGATATTCTTAATCCATTTTCAGAAAAATCAGAACCATACATACAATCATTTATAATAGTGATTGCTTTATTATTATCTTCAGATACCACAGCTGCCCATTTCTGGCTTACACATTCATCACCATTATTTTTGAGTTCCTCAAATCCATAGGCTACCTGTCCAATGTATTTATTGAATGATTTTCTTAGTGGTATTTGAAGCTTAAGCATTTTATCTTTTTCTTGCCAAAATACAGTTTGCTGAATCTCAATTTCTGTTCCAAACTTAGGCAAGATATATTTCATATATAAAGTTGAGTTGTTATATTCAAATAACGCTTCCACAATAGATCTAGCTGCTCCATCTTCTACTACTCTAACTGATGGTAGTGAATTAGCCTTCACACCACAATGCTTTGCACTCTTTTCAGGACTCATTAGCTTGAATTCATCAATTGTATTTGTGTATGAAGTAACAGTCATTCCCCAAGGATCTTCATTATCATGAATTACAACAGGCTTAAAAGTGTCTTTCAGGCAATAGTTGTATCCATTTACTATGTAGTTATCAATCAAGCCGGTTTTTGTGTTTATTTCAACAAACATATCATTAGTTTTGAATGATATGTAACCATCTTTTTCTTTTAGTGCAATCTCAGGTTTTTTAGGGACTATTTCTATCCTGCAGTCAAATCTATTCATCTGAGATGGCTCTAGCTCTGCATAGAAAACAACCTTTTTTCTCCAGTCTAGGTTGATATTTGATGCTTCCTTCTCATTTTGGCTAGGAATTAAAATACCATCTTTATAAACTGGTGTTGTTGTAAATTCCTCATTCCAGTTCTGATCAGCTAATTGGAATTCACATTCGACAGCAGTTTTCACCACCCGACGC
>JBDNDK010000276.1:0-2576 GCA_046719185.1 Armatimonadota bacterium | reverse complement strand
ATCTAAATTAACAGGAAGTGTGTAATTTGTCTAATCAAGAGAAAAGAGCTTTAGTAACTGGAGCATTCAGCTTCAGTGGGAAGTATATAGCAAAAAAATTATTAGATGAAGGTTGGAAAGTATCAACTCTCACTAACCATCCATCACAAAATTCAGAGCTTTCTGAGCTTATAGAATCTTATCCTCTAGATTTCTCATCTCCTGATGATATTGCTAACATAATGAAAGATGCTGATTTGTTTGTTAATACATACTGGATAAGAAATGAGACAGGCAAACTTAAATTCAAAGATGTGGTTGAAAATACAAAGCTTTTGATTGAATCAGCCAAGCATGCTGAAGTTAGAAAATTTGTTCATATTAGCATATTAAACCCATCAGAAGATTCTCCATATCCATACTACAGAGCAAAAGCAGAAGCTGAAAATATACTAAAAGAATCTGGATTAAACTATACAATTTTAAGACCTGCAATGCTTTTTGGTGATCAAGGAATATTGATAAATAATATTGCTTGGTTTTTGAGACATTTGCCTGTTTTTGCTATTCCTGGAGATGGATCATACAAAATGCAGCCAATTCATGTGGTTGATTTAGCAGAATTAGTAAATGAATCTTCAAAAAATAATGATAACAAAATAATTGATGCAATTGGTCCTGATATATTTACTTTTGAAGAGCTCATAAAACACATTTGTGTTCATATAAAAACAAATCCTATTGTATTAAAGCTTCCACCAGATAAAATACCATTGATGATGAAGCCTTTAGAGGTTATACTAAGAGATAAAGTGTTAACAAAAGATGAGCTTGCATCATTTATGGCAAATCTGTTAGTTTCAGAATCTAAACCAACAGGAATTATACATCTGGGTGAATGGATTGCTGCAAATGCATCTTGGCTTGGATTAAAATATTTTTCTGATTCAAAAAGACACAAATAAAATTAGAAATAAATAGGAGTTACATATTGAAAAGAATAGCAGTATTAACAAGTGGCGGTGATGCACCGGGAATGAATGCTTGTATTAGATCTGTTGTTAGATATGGTCAGGCATCTGGTGCTGAAGTATATGGAATAAAAAGAGGATACTCAGGGCTTATTGAAAATGATATCATCAGACTTGACTCTAGAGATGTTTCTGGAATTATAAGACATGGAGGCACTATTCTATTTAGTGCAAGATCAAAAGAGTTTAGAACAGAAGAAGGTCAAGCAAAAGCCTTAGATATTTTAGCAGGTTGGGGAATTGAAGGATTAGTTGTGATAGGTGGAGATGGCAGTTTGAGAGGAGCCAAAGCCTTATGTGAAAAAGGCTTTCCTGTGGTTGGAGTTCCTGCATCTATTGATAATGATATTTATGGCACTGAAATGTCTATTGGTGTTGATACTGCTCTAGATACAATACTTGATGCTATTGATAAAATTAAAGACACTGCTACTGCTCATCAGAGAACATTTGTAATTGAAGTTATGGGCAGAGAACATGGATATTTAGCACTTATGGGCGGTATTGCTGGTGGAGCTGAATTGGTATGTTTGCCAAATATGTCTATAAGTAAAGAAGATGTTGCTAAAGAAGTAAAATCTGCATTTCTAAAAGGAAAACCTCATTTTATAATAATTGCTGCAGAAGGTGCATCAACCCCAGAAAGAGGAATTACTGATATTTTGTGTGAGTATGTATTTGCTGCTGGATTTGAACCTAGAGCAACTGTTTTAGGACATGTACAAAGAGGTGGTTCTCCAACTTGTTTTGATAGAATATTAGGAACAAGATTCGGAGCAGCTGCTGTTGATGCTCTAAATTCTGGCACTTTTGGAGTTATGACAGCTCTCAAGGCAACAGAGATTGTTACAATAGGATTAGATGAAGTATTAAATGGAAAAGTTGAACTTAATAAACAAACATTAAGATTGGCAGATCCATTGGCACATTGAAAGGATAACTGAATATGAGAATGGCACCAAGCCCTGGAAACAGCATTTTAATTAAAATGAAATACCCAAATACTGTGGGTAAGCTTGCACAAATCACTGATGCAATTGCAAAAGCAGGTGGAAGCATAAGCTATGTGGAAGTTTTAGAATCAAATAGAACCCATATAGTAAGAGATATTACAATTGATACAACTGGTTTAGAGCAGGCTGAGAATATTATTGAATCTGTCAAATCTATACCTGAGGTTGAGATATTAGAGCATTATGACTGCACTTTCAAGATTCATGAGGCTGGAAAACTTGATGTTGTTTCAAAGAGACCATTAAAAAATATAATAGATTTATCTATGGCATATACTCCTGGAGTTGCAAGGGTTTGCACGGCTATATCAGAAAATCCAGAGCTTGCAAAATGCTACACAATAAAATCTAATACAGTAGCAGTTTTAAGTGATGGAACAGCAGTATTAGGTTTAGGAAATATTGGACCGCTTGCAGCAATGCCGGTTATGGAAGGAAAGGCAGTTTTATTCAAGGAATTTGGTGGCGTAAATGCATTTCCTATTTGTATTAATGCTAAATCTGCTGATGAAATTGTGGACTTAGCAGTTGCAGTTGCACCTAGTGCAGCGCG
>JBDNDK010000275.1:0-2588 GCA_046719185.1 Armatimonadota bacterium | reverse complement strand
AACAGGGTAAAGAGCTTTTACTTTAAATGCGTTCCCTACTTTTTCAACTTCAGCATAACAAAGAGTGCCTTCTTTAAGCTCACATTCATCTTTACTCCCAGTAATATACCTAGACCAGCGGCAATTGCTATTTTTTAATGCTGGTGGATATTTATTTTTTTTCTTTTCTATTTCTACTTCGTGTATTTTCTGATAGTTTGAAATAAGATTCTTCCATTGTTTTTCTAATTCATCTGTTAAATCCGCATATGAACTACCAGAACTGCTGTAGAAAATCCTTTCGCTCATTTTGTTGTCCATATTGGGTCCAGTGCGGCAGAAATATCCTTCCTTCCAACCATTGCCTGACTGAGGTGAGGTTGTAACATTATTTATATCAACATAAAACGCAATACTTTTGCTGTCTTTATACTCATTCTTGAACCAGATTTTTGAACCATTTTCAGGCAACTGTCCAAGTGGTTCCTTTGTTAATTTTTTATATGACTTTACAAGAATTGCATAAGCGGCACCGTTAGAATTATATTGTTTATTTCCCATTAACAATCTTGCTTTTAGATTACCTTTAACATTCTCAATTCGTACGGGAACATATTCAGTAGCTCCAGATGCTCCGGGTCTAAATCCTGTTACATCATCATATTGATTAAACACTCCCATTCTTGAGTTTGTGATTGCCTCAAATGCTGATCTGAGCATACCTTTTACTGTTGTGGGAGGAATATATGGCTTGCCGTCAATTTCTCTAGTTGCATATGTATAATGCTCTCTTTGAAGATCTTTTACTCTATTTTGTGCATCAGGTATAAGCAATGGAGTTTCTACTGTCATCTTTACTCTTAATTTGCCATTGTAAAGATCACTATGAAATTTACCATGACTTGGAGGTTTATAATCTCCAAAATTCTCATCCTCAGTTTCTCTCTTTGGCATTGGAATAAAATAATATGGGTTATAGAAAGAATTATTTAGATTGGAACTGCTTGCTTGGTTAGATGTTGAAGCTGATGTATTTTCAGTTTTTTGTTTTTGCTTATCAGCTTGTCTTTTTTCTTCTAGTTGTTTTGCTTTCTTTTCGTCATATTTCTCGAAGCGAACTAAATTGCCGCTCTGGTCTAATACCACAAAACACTTGCTCTCATGTCTTAATTGATCTTTATATAAGACATCAATTTCCTTTTTTACTGGTTTGTTTTTTGCATTTCTATACTCTGCATACAATCTATTATTTGATTCTATAACATCTGCTAGTTTATAATTTTCCATTTTATCTAACCTCCAAGCCCACTAGTCTCTCATCAATCACTGCATAATTGCCTTGAACAAATTTATTTGAAAAGTATTCTTTTGTTTTAAGTAATACTCTTTTTTTTGTGCCAACTTCCATCGGCAGATATATTGTGCCAATTTGTGCAGATGATACACCACCCCAGCCATTTTCAAACTTATCTATGCCTTCACCCCAAAGCAGATAACTATTATCTTGAGTCTGAATAATTTCATTTTGTGATTTTGATGCTTTTTTCCATTCTAAACCGTCTATTTCTTCCTCTGTGATTACAGCTGCTCTATTTGGAGCAACCCATCTGAGCTCAATATATTGATTAAACACTCTTGCTTCAAATACTTTATCTAAGGAAACTTCTCCATTTTTGCATGCAAACTTGGAGTTTTCAAATTTTGCAATTATCAAATCTTTTGGTGTATATAAAAATGCTGTTGCATTATCTAATTTACTAGCTAGTGCATTCAATGCACCTTGTAAAGATATATCTGAATTAGTATATGAAAATAAATTAACCATTTGCAGTAACCCCTTTTTTAGTCAAAAAACTTGACCATTTATCTTGGAGATCAATTAAAGAATCCTCAGGTGAAATTTCACCATTTTTAATTGTAATACCATTAAGATTTCCGCCATATATTGTGATATTATCAACTTCCACTTCTCCCATTCCCCTATTCACAGAAAATCCTAATGGAATATCACCCCTTGAAAAATCTCTCATAACCAACAAAAGCAAACATTTATATTTATCAGTATCAACATCTTTAATTCTGCTAAAATCAAGAATTATCTCAATAGGTTCCCATTCAACTTTATGAGGTTCTAATACTGTGTATAACGCACCATCTAATACTGCATTTGTCCATCTGTCTATTGCTACATGATAGGATTCTTGAAATTTGATATTTTTTATATCTTTCAAATTTTCATTCAAATCAGATTCATCAGTTGGATTAATAATTGCATTCAAGTCAAATTCATCACTTTCCTTAATTATTGCGTCCCAATTAGATTGATTGATTGTATTAGTAGAATAGCAATCTGTGAAAAATGCTACGCTCTGTCCAGCATTATTTGATGATGCTTTTTCATCGTTTTTTGTTTTTGCGGAGCCAAATAAAACATCAACTACAGGCACCTTAACCTGCTCATTGAAATCACCAATTGGGTTTAAATCAAGCAAGGTTCTCATTATTTTTTCAGCTCTGGTTCTTAATGCTCCTTTTATTGAACTGCCCGGCAGAAGCAAAGCTATATTTGAGTCATCTATGCTTTCAGCCATTGGGAATGTATCAACAGC
>JBDNDK010000274.1:0-2622 GCA_046719185.1 Armatimonadota bacterium | reverse complement strand
CATCAAAGTTTTTGTTTATATCCTCAATCTTTGATGGTGGCAAATCTCCAGCAACAACTAGCAACCTATCTGAATATGCCTTATTAAGAGCTTTCTCAAGATATTTTGCAGTATCTACATATTCAGTGAATATAATAATTTTTCTTTTTGGCTCACCTTCTTTAGGTGTTTTATTTAACTCTTCATTTATATGTTCAATAAGACATAGTGTCTTGGGATCATTATCCACTAAATCAAGCTGTGAAAGCCTATTTAATATCTCTTCAAACATATCAATGTCAGATTTGATATCATCTATAAATTCCTGCCTGTATTTGAATTTATCAAGTTTGTATCTTCTATGATTTTTAGGGAAATTTTTGGTTTCCAGACTTTTTTCATATTCAACAAGATGTTCTTCTATTTCATCATCATCAAGCTCATAAATCTTTTCTAAGAGCTTTCTATCAAGTATGAATTCATTTGTTTTTTCAACAAATCCCAGACATGTCTGATTGATTCTCTTGAAATTGCTGATACTCTGATGAAATGAACCAAATGAACTCTCAAACCTCTTAACAAGCAATCTACGCATGAAGTCGTATAAGTTGCGTTGCTGTTGGAATTGTCTGTTGTCTTCTTCATTCATTTTTTTATCTGCATCATCAACAACAATTTCTTTTTCATACTCAAAAGGACGATATATTGCACCCTTGAACCTGCCATTATCATCTGGTGATGCAAAATAATGCTCAATAATTTCTGTGTAGAAATTAGATTGATCAGCAGTTAACTCAAAAAACCATTCCTGAGGATCAGTGACTTTGGATAGAGCACTGACTTCTTGTTTGTATAAAGGATTGTTTTGGAGGTCTAAACGGTTTCTTCTGATTGTGACAGGCTCAATTACATTTCTCACCTGCCTTGCAAGGAAATGTGCCCTACTAGCCACTTTTCTGAGGTCTATAACTTCTTCCTCAAATAGTGATTTATAATGAGATTCTGCCTTCTTCCTCTTGGCATTGTCTGATGAATTGTGATACTTCTTTATGTAGCTAAGTCTATCAAAAACACCCTTGAATGTCTGGAACTGCCAAACAAGATTGCTCTCTAAAGTGATGGAAGACTGCTTTGGTGTGATAAATAGTTTCAGCAGAGAAAGAATGTCACCCGGACGATTGTTGAATGGAGTAGCTGTTAATAATATAACTTGCTTTTCTCTGCATATATTCTTGAGAAGCTCATAGTCTTTTGTATCTTGATTTCTGAATCTGTGTGCTTCATCAACTATCACAACATCAATATCTTTAACTTTATTTACAAACTCAAGAGTGCTCTCTAAATCACCAAGAGACCTAACTTCCCAATCACACAAACCAAACTCTTCTATATATCTTTTCCAGCCAGAGTTTCTATTTCTATCACCAACTAAACCCGGTGGACAAATAACCAGACCTCTCTTTTTGAGCTGTTTACCAATGGCACAGGCTATGATAGTCTTGCCCAAACCAACAACATCAGCAATTATCACACCGTTATTACTCTCAATGATTGACAATGCTTGTTTCACAGCATCTAATTGATATGAATATGGATTGTATTGATTATTTTTGAGTGTTGTAATCAGAGATTCACCAATTTCTTTTTCTGAAAAAGTATCCAGATATGTTTTGAGCAAAAGACAATAAGCATCATAAGGAGTGATATTTTTTATATGTGTATAATCAACTATTAGTTCAATTAACTTCTTTTTTGATTCATCGTGTTCTGTTATCTCAACAGCATTTTCCCATAATCTATCAAAATATTCTTCTGCTTCCTCAAAACCATAGTCTGATATTTCAACATTAAACTCATTTTGGAGAGATAGACCAGAGCTAGTGAAGTTGCTGGAACCAGTAATAAAAAAACTTCTTTTAACTTGTATCTCATTGAGCTTGAAAATATATAATTTTGAATGATTGGGTTTATCTGTTTTTCTGATTATTAACCTGCCATCAGATATAAGAGAAACAAAAAAGCTTATTTGCTCATAAAAATCTTGCGTGTCAAATTGCTCATTATTCAAAGAACTTTTGACAGATTCAAAAAACTTGTATGTTTTCTCATCATCATTCAGATTCTCATTATCAGCCACTTCAATCAAGCTATGATTGAGTTTATCAATATTCAACCCAACAAGGACTTTTATGGTTAAGTCAGGATTTGACTTTATCGCTTCATATAACTCCCTGATACCAGAAAAATAAAAAAAACCAACTAGAAATTTTAATTCTTCACTGGTTTTAGTTAGCTGAATGATCCTCTTCTTGAGGTCTCTTGTATCTTCATTTGTTATAAAATTATTCATTTACCCTCCACTATCTCTGCTCCTTTGGAGATGGCGGATTCATTGAGTGGGATTAGTTTGTGGTATCTTTCTGGGAGTACTTCTGTTAATGAAGCTTTTATTGATTCCAGGGATACTGGTTTCACTAGCTGAACATAGGCACCCAACATCACCATATTTGCTGCTTTTGAGTTGCCTAGCTCCTCTGCTATGTCATTTGCCGGAAGCTCAATAATCATGCAGTCTTTTCTATCTTCAGGTGCTTTGGCAAGAGATGAATTAACTAGTATGATACCTTCACTTTTTACATCAGG
>JBDNDK010000273.1:0-2625 GCA_046719185.1 Armatimonadota bacterium | reverse complement strand
ACAAGGGTATAATGGATGTGGATTAACTTTTTTCATTTGTTTATAAATAATATTTTTAAAACATAGATCATTTTCCACCATCTAAATGACTTTTCATTGATTTTCCTTCAGCATTTTGAATCTCAGGCATAATTTTATCATGTACAAAAGAATAAGCATCATCTTTATCTTTATCCATTATGATGACTTTTAATCTCATTATATCTTGTTCAGTTAGAGTGATTGTAATCATTTTTAACCCCTGAATGTAGTATATTTTTATAGTTAATAGTTATTATACATGAATCTAATAAATTTGAAAGAGGACATTTTGGCGTATTTTTATGAAAGAATGATTGTTTTGTTAGTTTTATTTCTGGAGCCGACGGCGAGGATCGAACTCGCGACCTGAGCTTTACGAAAGCCCTGCTCTGCCAACTGAGCTACATCGGCTGACTGCAGATGCAGTACATAAAATGGTGCCGAGGGCCAGAATTGAACTGGCGACACGTGGATTTTCAGTCCACTGCTCTACCAACTGAGCTACCTCGGCACATTGATTAAATATCATATCTATGATCGAATATAATCGAGTGTTTTTTTGCAATAGTGGAAGATAAGCACCTGCCAACTTCCGACGCAAGAATATATTATAATCTCAAACTCTAATTGTCAAGACATGTAACAGCTTTTTTTATTCACTTTTATAGAAACTGTTATTTTTTCAGAGTAATTTTATATACACTAGAAACTGCAGTTACATATAAAACTTTATATTCATCTTTGCCTTGCCAATTCAGATTAGATGGTGTTTGAGGCACTTTTATTGTTTTTATATGCAATCCTTTAGAATCAAAAATCCATACACCACCAGGACCTGCAACATATAAATTACCTTGTTTATCCACTTTCATTCCATCAGGTATGCCTTTTTCTGATACTGTTGCAAATATTTCACCACCAGAGATTGTGCCGTCTTCTTTTACATCAAAGACTCTGATATGTCTTCTTTCAGAAGAATCAGCAATATAAAGCTTCTTTTCATCAGGTGAGAAACATAATCCATTTGGCATTGAAAAATCTTTACATAGTAATTCTAACTTGCCATCTTTTGTGATTCTATAAACTCCCTGGAAATCAAGCTCTTGTTCATCTTTTTTGATGCCATAAGTGGGGTCTGTGAAATATATGCTTCCATCAGACTTCATCACTAAATCATTTGGACTATTTAGTTTTTTACCTTCATATTTATCAGCAAGAACTGTGATGCTTCCATCTCTTTCATATCTTGCTACTCTTCTATTGCCATGTTCACATGCTATCAATCTGTCATCAAAATCAAAAATTAGACCATTTGAGTTTCCACTTTGATCATATAAAACTTCTGCATCTTTTCCGTCATATACATAAATTTTATTTGCTGGAATATCACTAAATAAAAGCTTTCCATCAGCCGACCAAACAGGTCCTTCAGTAAACTTAAAACCTGTGGCTATTTCCTCTATCTTTTCATTTGCACCAATAACACAACCACTAAAAGCTAAAATTGCTGTAGTAATCATAATAATTATAAACCTCAACTTTCCCTCCAATAAAAAAAGAATTTTATATAACTCTTATCTTTTTACCCACATCCATTGCCTCTTGTGCTTTTATGCAGCAAATTGTGGTGTTGTAACTGTCTCTAAGGTTTGTGTTGTTTTCATTTTTCATAATAGACATAGCAAATGAATTGATTGCATTATACAAATCATCTTGCTCTTTTGGGTTTCTAACAATAAAAGACGCATTTGAATCTGTGCTGACAGATAAACCCAATTTCTCTGCCTCACTATTTATAATATTGCTTTTGCTGTCTGCATCATTGCAGGATATGCTCATATATTGAATAGACAACAAAATATTGCCTTTCTCACCAATAAATTGCTCATATCTTTCACCAAAATCATTAAACTGTATAGATTTATATTGCAGTTTTATTCCATTTGGATAATCAAATATCAGATAAATATTATCATAAATATCCCTGCTGTCTTTATAATAGTCAAGTCTACCAATTCCACTCACCCAAGATGGTGTCATATTTAGTATTCTATTTATAATATCTATTTGATGGCTTGCATATTCAGATACCAAACCAAGTGAGGTGTCTCTATATAATTTCCAGTTGATTTGTGGATCTTCATTTTCATCATCTGTTTCAGTTTTCCAGTTGATATTTTCATTATGCTGAGCATATACAGATATAACCTTTCCTATTATATCTTTATCAACCAAAGATTCTGTAAGCAAAGTTAGAGGATTATATCTTCTTTGATGGCCAATTTGTATTTTAGATTTGATCTGAGTTACTTTCTGCAGAAGAGAAGATGCCTCATTTATTTTGAATGCCATTATGCTTTCACTATATACATGTTTGTTATGATTAATGCATTCATTAATGAGAGAATAATGAGTGTTAAGAGGAGTTGCAATAATCATAGCATCAATATCATCTCTTTTAATGATATCTTCTACATTATCAGCCGTTTCAACATTAGGTAAGATCTTAAGAGCCTCACTTAAGCTATAAGACCTCACATCACAAATTGCTCTAACATCTATATAACTAATATTTCTCAAAAGAGATAGTATTTCTCTACCTCT
>JBDNDK010000272.1:0-2640 GCA_046719185.1 Armatimonadota bacterium | reverse complement strand
ATTGATGTCATCAGATCACCAACACAAAAATATGAATTAGCATAACAAGGATTGCTTTCAATAGCCTTTGCAAATGTATTCAAACTATCCTGTATTCTACCATTAGCTGCCATCACTCTAGCTTGACAAACAAGAGCCTCAGTGTTATTTGGCTCTAATGATACTGCTATTTCAAAACAGCTGTTTGCAAGTTCTAAATTATTTAGCTCTTCAGCACATATACCAAATCTTCTATATATCTCTGCAGACTGAATGCCTTGGTTTATAATTTCTTGGTATATTATCATTGCATCATTTATTTTTCCAAGCATCTCATAGCATCTAGCAAGTTCTGTTTTTGCATATAAATCATCGGGATATAGCATCACTAGTTCCTTTAAATATTTTTCTGCAGATTGTGCATCTGATAAAGCCATATATGACATTGCAAGATTTTTCTTAGCATCAACATTATTTGGACTTTTCTCATTTACTTTTTTTGCATACTCAATAGATTTATTGTAATCTCTCAATTGAAAATAACAGGCTGAGATTAGATTATCTGCTTTTGTAGTTGCTGCTTGATTATCACCATATTTTTCATAATTATTTGATATCTCTTTTGCTGTGAGCATTGTATCAATTGCTGTTTTATAATCTCTTTTAATTGATAGAGCTCTTGCTCTTGCAAGTAGAATCTCTGGTGATAAAATGCCCTTTCTCTCTGCAATATGTGTTATAGCTTCAGCTTCATCAGTTTTCCCCATTGATAATAATGCACTTGATAGCATTGTGAATACTATTCTTGCAACGGGCAATGATGGATTTACAATTTCTGCTGATTTTTGGAGATATTTTATGCCATTTTCAAAGTCATTCTCTCTAAGACATTCTTTTCCTAAATGGAACAGCACATGCAAATCATCTGGTCTTTCAGCATAATCCTCTTCAAGTAGTTGTCTGTAGCCTTTTCTTCCTGCTCTTTCATTTGATATGGATTCTCTATAACCTTCATGAATTATACATGCTGGTAATTCACATACAATACCGCCAACAAGAGCAATTGAATATGAGATGTCCTCATGAGCTCTGCCTCTGTATCTATATAAAGGATTATTTTTGAATATTCTACAAGTGGTTATTATTAGTTCTTCCTGATTAGATGAATCATCTGATAAAATATTTCTTTGGTATAAGTCATATGCATCTGCCACAGGATTATTAACAGCTTCCATTATGATAGGTATTGCTTCAGGTTCTAATTTTTCATCAGCATCAAGCACCAATATCCAATCACCAGTTGCTTTATCTAATGAGAAATTCCTAGCTTTTGAAAAATGTTTGTCCCATTCATAATCAAATATCTTTGCTCCAAATTTCTCTGCTATTTGTTTTGTATTATCTTGAGATCCTGTATCAACAATTATTATTTCATCAACAAGACCTGTAACACTTTTCAGGCAATCTTCTAGAAAGTTTTCTTCATTCTGAACAATCATGCAGAGGGTGATTTTCTTTTTATTATGGTATATTGCTTTATTAGTCAGGTGTGTGTGCTTATCTATCATAATTTATCCTTTGTATATGTTTTATGACTTATGAATTGTTATACCTAGTAATATTTCCATGTTTTCAGGCTAAAAGAACATTAAAAAATCTTATTAAAATTTTATCAGAAAATTATTGATGATAAAGATATATATTTTGAACTTGAAGTTGATAAAAATATAAATATCAATCGAAACAGGTATTCTTCACAGAAAGATATATATCTAAAACAAGGCAAAACTTATATGGAAGCAACTACCGATAATAGCAAACTCGTCGAAAGGCGGGGACGCAAAGCCATCGGGACTAAACCGTTGCTGTTGCACTAATATTATTATGCCTCTTTTATGCTTTGGGGCTTTGCAACTGCTTTTGGAATGTCAGCCGGGTTGCCGAAGTAGTAAGTAGTTGTTTGCGGGCTAGCAATTGCTGGAGCTCTTGTCTTTGGCCGGATTAGTGAGTTAAGATGTTGTTTTTCATTTTTTCTGGCAGTTGCTTTCCCACAACAAGTATTAGAACCAAATTTATATTAAATGGTTCTGCCTGTATGTATTTCATACAGGCTTCGGTCTCGGCTTCCAATGACATTCAAATACTGTATCGGAGGCAGAAAAATGCAAATCCCTGAAGCAAAACAATACCTTGGAAAAAATGTTAATGTAACTTTCAATGATAGACATGGCAACACTCATTCCAGAAATATGTATGTAGAAGAAGTCACCTTTGTTCCTATGTATGGTGGTTATTTAATTGGGGACATAGATGAAATCTTGTTAGATAGAGTTACTAATATTTCAGTTATAGAGTAATTCGGCCTATTCGATGCAGTAGAATTGACTGCGGGCAGTTATGCAGCTTCACTGTTACCACCCGAGCGTTGGATTCTCTTTAACTGCTCGCAGTCAAGCTCCTCACAAAGCTCTTGCACTTGCCATCCTTTTTTCAATAGAGCACATTCCGCTCCATCAGTATATGGACAAAAGAAATCTTCAAAGTTGTCATTTAGGTCATCATTTAATAAGTCATCAAGCCAATCATTCATTTGAAAACTCCCTATTATAATCAAGATGTATTTTATAATCGGAAAATTTTTGAAATTGATAGAGAGTAATT
>JBDNDK010000271.1:0-2665 GCA_046719185.1 Armatimonadota bacterium | reverse complement strand
ACATCACAAGATTGATGATACTTTCAAACATAGCCCAGCTTTTGGATATATCACCAAGACAGCTTACGGATTGGTTTTGGGTTGCATATATAGACTCTTATGACTGGGTGGTGGAACCTAATGTATTGGGAATGGGCACTTATGCAGTTGGAGATTTAATGACCACAAAGCCATATATATCTGGAGCTAATTACATAAACAAAATGAGTGATTACTGCAAATCCTGCCAATATGACCCAAGCAAAAACTGCCCTTTAACAAACCTCTACTGGGCATATCTTGAAAGGCACAAAGAAATATTATCCAGTAACCCAAGAATGGCAACAGCCTATATGTCCCTTCCCAAAAGACACAATGAGCAGAAGATGAGGGATAGGGGGGTGTATGGGAAAACTATTTTGCATTAAATTGGCGTAATAAATATGTGAAATATATTGATTGAATAGTATGATATCAATTTTGATTTTGCTTATATTAAATGCCATAGTCAGTAATCATTTATCCTACCTTTGTTGCCATACTGAAGAGAATGGGTATTATAAAAACCTACATATATAAATACATAAAGCATTACATTTATTGAAGGATATTTATAATCTATTTACTAATGTAATACATAAGGTTTGCTTGATTTCTTTTATATCTTTTGAATCATTCCAATTCAATAATTTCTTCCAAGGATGATCTATGAAATCTGGTGTAGGTTCTAATAATAAAGTAGTAATTATTGGTGCTGGGTTTGCTGGGCTTGCCAGTGCCTGTCTTCTGGCAAAGCAAGGTTATGATGTAACTCTTCTTGAGAAAAATGAAAGAGCTGGAGGCAGAGCAAAAGTTTTTGAATGTGATGGTTTTAGGTTTGACATGGGACCATCATGGTATTTAATGCCTGAGATTTTTGAAAAATTCTTCTCTATATTTGATAAATCTCCCACAGATTATTTTGAACTAATAAGATTAAATCCGTCATATAGAATATTCTTCAGTCCAGATGAATGGGTGGATATTTCAAGCAATTTTGAAGAGAATGTGGAGCTGTTTGAAAAGTATGAAAAAGGTGCTGGAGAAAAGCTGAGAGAGTATGTAAATATTGCCTCATATAAGTATGATGCTGCAGTTAATGAATTTCTATACAAAGATTATAGAACTATTTTTGATTTCTTCACCAAGAAAACCATGAAAGAAGGCAGAAACCTGCATGTGTTTGAAAGTATAGATAAATATGCTCAGAGGTTTTTTAAGAATTATAAACTGCACAGAATACTAGAATACAGCATGGTTTTTTTAGGTGGATCTCCAAGCAACACACCTGCAATGTATTCTCTACTCTCTCATGTAGATTTTAATCTTGGTGTTTGGTATCCAATGGGTGGTATTGGCTCAGTAGTTAATGCACTTGTATCATTGGCTGAGTCTATGGGAGTTAAAATATTATACAATCAAGAAGTAGTTAAATTATCTGCAGGCAATGGCAAAATATCATCTGTTGAAACAGATAGTAACTCTTATAACGCTGATATTGTGTTAAATTGTGCAGATTATCCAACCACGGAGCTTAATCTGTTAGAACCTAAATATCATACCTATGGACAAAAATATTGGCAAAAAAGAGTGCTTGCACCATCAGCATTTCTTATGTATTTAGGTTTTAACAAACCTATTGAAAAACTCAAACATCATTCACTTTCATTTGAACATGATTGGGTAGATCATTTTAATTCAATTTTTGATTCACCAGCTTGGCCCGCACAGCCATCATATTATATCTGCTGTCCTACAAAAACTGACAATTCAGTTGCACCTGAAGGATGTGAAAATGTTGTTCTGCTTGTGCCTGTTGCTGCTGGATTAGATGATAATGATTCAACCAGAGAATGGTTTGCAGAATTGGCAATTGGATATCTTGAGAAACTGGTTGGTGAACCTATAAGTGAAAGAATAATCACAAAAACAATATTCTCCCCAAGAGATTTCTCCAGTGTTTTCAATGCATACAAAGGCACTGCTCTGGGTTTAAGCCATACTCTTTTCCAAACTGCTGTTTTCAGACCATCTCACAGAAGCAAGAAAATATCTAATCTATATTATGCAGGTCAATACACACATCCGGGAATCGGACTTCCAATGGCACTCATATCTGCTGAAGTTGTATCTAAAATTATTGAAAAAGAGAATTGATGAATGAATAAAAACAATCCAAATTTAATAATGAAGAATAACAGCAAGACATTCTTTAACAGCAGTCTATTTTTCCCAAAAGCTGTGAGAAGCAAGGTGATGACTCTTTATGCATTTGTGAGAACTGCTGATGACTTTGTAGATTCTATACCTCAGGATAAAGATGGATTTATTGAGTTTAGAAATCAATATGAATCTGCATTAGATGGAAAACATACAGGCAATTTTATAATTGATGATTTTGCTGCATTAAAAAATAAAACAAACATACCTAATGATTGGGTTGACAGCTTTTTAGAATCAATGGAACAAGACCTATATAAAATTGAATATAAAAATATTGCTGAAACACAAGCTTATATGTATGGCTCTGCTGAGGTGGTAGGGTTGATGATGGCTAGAGTAATGGCTCTGCCAGATGAATCATTTGAATATGCCAGACTGCTTGGCAGAGCTTTTCAATACCTAAATATTATTAGAGATGTAAAAG
>JBDNDK010000270.1:0-2672 GCA_046719185.1 Armatimonadota bacterium | reverse complement strand
CCATAGACAAGGGTGAACCCAATAAGTGACATCCAGACCTGTGCAGTGGTTATACTTTTTGAGACTGCATCTGCTGTCTTAAGTAGTCCATAGACAATCCAAGGCTGTCTGCCTACCTCTGCAGTAATCCAACCCAATTGATTGCATATAAATGGCAATGGAATAGAAAGCATTGCCATAATCAAGAACTTTCTGCTTCTTAATATGTTCCATCTAAAAAGCAGAGCCATACCATAGAATGAAAGACCAATAAAATATAGTCCTAACATCACCATTATATGAAATGGGATAAAAGTCAAAAGAAGTGGAGGCCATTCATCTTTTGGAAAATCCTTTAATCCTTGCACTTCTTTATCAAATCTATTATGCACAAACAAGCTCAATAAGCCGGGTATTTTTATCTCATAATGATTCTTTTCAAGTTTCTCATCAGGAATAGCAAATACCAATGCTGGAGCATAAGCTTGAGTTTCAAATAATCCTTCTATTGCAGCTAGTTTTGCTGGCTGAGTATGTGCAACCTGCACACCATGATAATGTCCTATTGGTATTTGAAGTAGAGAGCTTATAAATGCAATATAAAGACCTATTTTGAGTGACTCTCTTGCAAATCCAAGATTTTTTTTCTTTAATATAAACCAAGCACTAATTCCCATCACAAAAAATGCTGCTTGAATAATGCATCCATCTACAGTATGCAAAAACCTTGGAATAGTTGATGGGTTCATCACTGCTTGATAAAAACTTACTAACTCTGCTCTGCCATCTACTATCTGAAAACCAGCAGGTGTTTGTTGCCATGAGTTTGCAACAAGAATCCAAAATGCAGATAATGTTGAACCAATTGCCACCATCAAAGAAGAAAACCACAACAACTTAATAGAAGTTCTTTTCCAACCCAATAAAAGAACAGCAAGGAATGTAGATTCTAAAAAGAATGCAATTATAGCTTCAATTGCAAGAGGAGCTCCAAAAATATCACCAACAAACTTAGAATATCCAGCCCAATTTGTGCCAAACTGAAATTCCATAGTGATACCAGTTGCTACACCAACAGCAAAGGTTGCAGTGAATATCTTTATCCAAAATCTGGACATACTTCTATATAATTTGCTGTTTGTATTTTTATATTTTGTCATCATCCATACTATCACCCATGCAAGCCCAACATTTAGAGATGCAAAGATGAAATGAAAGCCAATAGTAACAGCAAATTGTATTCTACTCAGTAATACAGGATCCAAAATTATTCTCCATTATTATTCTAAGACTTTTCATCATTTTATTCTTCAGAGTGACACTTATGTTGTGATTTTTTGCCACAGTAACTTTTAGGCAGTCAGCCATTCTGTCATTCTGAGCGACAGCGAAGAATCTAAATATTATACATCACATGTTCCGGAATTATTGGTCAGTGTCTCAGGTGGTGCATCATCTTGATCAGTTATCCCGCAAATACCAGCCATAAAGCAGTCAGCAGGCATTTGTACAATTTCTCTTCCAAAAATCAAGTCCACCATCCAGTCAATTCCAACTCTCACTTTTTGGCTCAGTTTTGGCAGTTTCATTAAATAAACTGCTCTCCACAAAAACCATGCTGGAAGTCCAGATAAATGAATTCCCATAATGCTTGCAACTCCAGATCTTTTTCCTAGGGCAGCCAATCCACCTAAAGGTTTGAAATCAAACTCTTTCATCTTGCAGCCATATATGCTTGAATGTATATTTTTTGCAACAGCTTTACCTTCTCTAGTTGCATTTTGAGCAGTTGGTGCATAAAACCCATTGCCATTTTTCATTGGGATAGATGCACAATCTCCAATTGCCCACACTCCATCATGATCAGGAACTTGCATATAAGAATTTACTGCAATACAGCCTTTTTCATTACAATGACACTCAAGGCTTTTGTCAGCTATATTCGGGCTTACTCCACCTGTCCATATCACAGTTCTTGTGTTTATCTTTCTACCATTATCAAGTTGTACCATGTTCGGTGTAACAATAGCAATTTTTGTGCATAGACAAACTTCTATTTTACTTTTTAACAGCTTCAATCTTGCATATTCTGCTAATCTCTCAGACAGCTCAGGAAGAAGTCTATCAAGTGCTTCAACTATAATCACACTTATATATGACTCTTCAACATTAGGATAATACTGGCTTGCTTCTATTATTGAATCATGCAAAGCAGCAGCAGTTTCTACACCAGAAAATCCACCACCACCAATCACAAAAGTAAGTAATGCCTTTTTTTCTTCGATATCAGGTTCTGCATTTGCTCTTTCAAGTAGTGCAAGAGTTCTATTTCTAACTAATACTGCATCACAGAGATTATTCATTGTGAAAGAGTTTTCAGCTAATCCCGGAATGCCTCTGTAGTTTGGTCTTGAACCTAGAGCTATCACAATATGGTCAGCTTTTATTATTCTTTCAACAGATGGTGCATCACAGCCAAGACCACCTGTTCTAATTTTAATTTCTTTTGTTTGAAGATTGATGGTTTCTATTTGACCCTCTTCAAATGTTATTCTGTGGCTAAGCTGTCTTGCAGGGGTTACAATATCCATCATATCAATCTGATTGCTCATCACTTCTATAAGCATTGGAGTAAACAGTAAGAAATTATTTTTATCTATTAATATAATTTTAGCATCTTCCTCACCGGGAAA
>JBDNDK010000027.1:0-18851 GCA_046719185.1 Armatimonadota bacterium | reverse complement strand
TTGATTATGATGTGATAGAATCCAATCCTGTGAGATGCCCTGATATGGATGCTGCAGAAAAAATGAAAGAGGCAATAATGGCTGCTAAAGAAAGAGGAGATTCAGTTGGAGGCATCACTCAACTTGAAATTAAAGGCTTGCCTGCTGGTCTTGGTGATCCTGTGTTTGGAAAAATAGAAGCTGTATTAGCTAGAGCAATGATATCTATAGGAGCAGTTAAAGGCATTGAATTTGGCAGAGGATTTGAAATTGCAAGATTAAACGGCAGTCAAAATAATGATCCAATGCAAGATGGAGACTTTCTTTCAAACAATGCAGGCGGCACTCTCGGTGGAATAAGCACTGGTCAGGATTTAGTCTGTAGAATGGTGGTAAAACCTACAGCTTCTGTTTCTGTGGAACAAAAAACAATTGATATATATGGAAAGAATACTAATTTGGTGGTAGAAGGCAGGCATGATCCTTGCATAATACCAAGAGTAATACCAGTTATGGAAAGTATGGCAGCACTGGTAATATTAGATTTATGGGAAATTCAGGAAAGATTGAGACCTGGTTGGAACCAGTAGGATTATTTAATTTGTATTTTTTTTCACAATATGTATGATAAACACTAGTCTTGAATTGCCATAAGAGTTATAATGTTTAGGGCAATCGCTTCATTATGTTGCTGCATTGCAATTCTGCAGACACATTGGCACAGATATGAACCCCAATGAATTATTGAACTAACATTATAGTTAGTATATATTGTCGTGTGTATAATTATCTGCAGTTAATATAAAGAGAGGTAACTCTGATGAAACCTACAAAAAAACTGGAAGAACTTAAGAACCAGCTTCAGACTGGTGATGGATCTGAAGATAGGCTTACTGTTCGGATTGGTATGGCAACTTGCGGGATTTCTGCAGGTGCCGATGTTGTGTATGAAGAGTTTGTAGAAAAACTCAAAGAAAAAGGTTTGGATAATGTAGATGTTATTCAAACAGGATGTGTTGGCAGGTGTGATCTTGAGCCAATGGCTGAAGTTGGCAGAAAGTCTGAAACACCTATGATGTATGTTAGATTAAACAAAGAAAAGGTTGATCGGATTGTTCAAGAACATTTAGTTGAAGGCAAACCGGTTAGAGAATTTATGGAGTAGGCTTGGTGACAGAACAAAAGAAACGAACATTAATTTTATGCTCTGGCAATGCATGCATTGACCCAGAATGCAGGAAGCTGGAACCAGCCCTCAGAAAGCTTCTTGTACAACATGACTTAGAGGGTATGTTTGATATTGTTGAAGCAGTTGCTTATGGTGACTGTGATATTTGCCCTATTCTTCTTATTGAGCCTGAGCATATTTCTTATGGTGAAATTACAGAAGAAAAACTTGCTATAATTGTTGAAGAACATCTTGCTGGTGGAAAGCCGGTTGAAGATTTAAAAACAGCACAGCCAATTAATACATCAAACATTAGAGTGCTTGGAAGTGCTCAATACTTCGGCAAACAAGTAAGAATAACTCTCAGAAACTGTGGAATTATTGATCCAGAGTCTTTTGAAGACTATCTTATGATGAGGGGTTATGAAGCTCTTGCAAAAGTGCTTGAAGAGATGACTCCAGAACAGGTAATTGATGAAATTCAAAGATCTGGGCTGAGAGGAAGAGGTGGTGGAGGATATCCCACTGGTCTTAAATGGAGACAAACTGCTCAAGCTCCCGGTGATAAAAAATATGTGATATGTAATGCAGATGAAGGTGATCCCGGTGCATTTATGGATAGATCTGCAATAGAGGGAGACCCATTCTGCTTATTGGAAGCTATGACAATTGCCGGATATGCAATTGGTGCTGACCAAGGTTATATATATGTGAGAGCAGAATATCCATTGGCAATCAAGAGACTAGAAAAAGCTCTTACTGCTGTTAGAGAAAATGGCTTGCTTGGCAAGAATATTCTAGGAACAGGATTTAACTTTGACCTTGAAATGAGGCTTGGTGCAGGAGCTTTTGTGTGCGGTGAAGAAACTGCATTGATTGCTTCTATTGAAGGCAGAAGAGGTATGCCAAGACCAAGACCTCCATATCCTGCTGTTAGAGGACTTTGGGACTGCCCTACCCTTATCAATAATGTTGAAACATGGGCAAGCATACCAGCTATCATATTAAATGGTGCTGATTGGTTTGCCAGCTTGGGAACAGAAAAGAGTAAAGGAACAAAAGTTTTTGCTCTTGCAGGAAAGATTAATAACACTGGTCTTGTGGAAGTTCCTATGGGAACAACATTGAGAGAAATAGTATTTGATATTGGTGGTGGCATCAAAGATGGTAAGAAATTCAAAGCTGTTCAGACTGGTGGACCATCTGGTGGATGTATTCCAGCTGAGTTTTTAGATACTCCTGTGGATTATGAATCACTTATGGCTGCTGGTTCTATTATGGGATCTGGCGGTATGATTGTAATGGATGAAGAAACTTGCATGGTGGATGTTGCAAAGTTCTTCCTCACATTTACTCAAAGTGAATCCTGTGGAAAGTGCACACCTTGCAGAGAAGGAACAAAAAGACTTCTTGAGATATTAGAAAGAATATGTGAGGGACAAGGTGAGCCTAGAGATTTAGAAAAACTAGAAAAACTTAGCAAACATGTAAAAAGAGCATCATTATGCGGTCTTGGACAATCTGCACCTAATCCTGTGCTTTCTACTCTTCAGAACTTTAGAGAAGAATATGAAAAGCATATAAATGAAAAAGTTTGTCCTGCTGGTGTTTGCCAAGCTTTATTACAATATTTCATTGATAAAGATAAGTGTGTTGGCTGCAGCTTATGTGCAAAAATCTGCCCTGTGCAGTGCATATCTGGTGAACCCAAGAAACCTTATGTGATAGATAATGATAAATGCATAAGATGCGGACAATGCAAGCAAAAATGTCCTGTAGATGCTATATATAGACATTAAGCTCAAGAAAGATTAAAAATCAAAATAATATAAATTAGTAGTGATTTTTAGATAGAGTTTTGTGAAATATTATGCAAACTATATCTGTAATCAGTATTCGGAGAAATAAATGCCAATAACTGAAATAACATTAAACATAGATGGATATGATGTAACAGTACCTTCTGGTACAACAATCATGCAGGCAGCTGAAAAGCTTGCTATCAAGATACCAAGGCTTTGTTACCATCCAAAGCTTAGTCTTGAGGGAGCATGCAGGGTTTGTTTAGTTGAAGTTGAAGGAGTTAGAAATCTAGTAGCATCTTGCTGTTATCCTGTATCTCAAGGCATGGTTGTGAAAACAAATACACCTGAGATTAGAGATGTAAGAAAAACAATTATTGAGCTACTGCTTGAAAACCATCCTGAAGATTGCCAAACTTGTGAGAGAGATGGAAACTGTGAGCTGCAGTATCTTGCTTATTCTTCTGGTGTAAGACAAAGAAATTACATTGGAGAAAAGAAGCATTATGAAAAAGACCTAAGTTCTGCATCTGTTATCAGAGACCCTAACAAGTGTATACTCTGTGGTAGATGTGTTAGAATGTGTGCAGAAATTCAAGGTGTTAGTGCTTTAGGTTATGCACATAGAGGCTTTAAGACTGTTGTTATGCCTGCATACAACAGACCTTTTAGTGAGAGTGTGTGTGTAACTTGTGGTCAATGTATAAATGTTTGCCCTGTTGCTGCTTTCCTTGAAAAAGATAACACTAAAGATGTTATGGATGCTATTGAAGACCCTAATAAGACTGTTATAGTACAAATAGCTCCTAGTGTAAGAGCTGCAATTGGTGAAGGCTTCAACCTTCCATATTCTTCTCATAAAACTGGCAAAACTGTTGCTGCGTTGAGAAGACTTGGATTTGATATAGTATTTGATACACAAATGAGTGCAGACCTTACTATAATGGAAGAAGCAACTGAGTTTATACATAGATTCAAGGAAGGCGGGCCTCTGCCTCTTATCACAAGCTGCTCTTCTGCTTGGATGAAATTTGCAGAACATTTTTATCCTGATTTGATTCCAAATATATCTTCTGCAAAATCCCCTATGACTATGCTTGGAAGTATGATAAAAACATATTATGCTGAAAAAACGGGCATTCCTGCTGAAAATATATATACAGTAGGTGCAATGTGCTGTACAGCTAAGAAATTTGAAGCAGCTAGACCTGAACAGCTTATAGAAGTAAATGGACAGATGATGAGATCTGTTGATACTGTAATCACAACAAGAGAACTTGTTTGGATGATTAAAAATGCTGGCATTGACTTTGTTAGACTTCCTGATGAAGATTTTGACCCTGAATTGGGAGTTTCCACTGGTGCTGGTGCATTGTTTGGTGCAACAGGCGGTCTTGCTGAAGCAGTTTATAGAACAGCTTATTACCTACTGACTGGAGAAACATTAGCAGAAGTTGTGGTTGATGATGTTAGAAGTGTTGATGAAGGTATTAAATTCTGGACAGCAAAAATTGGTGACACCTCTATCAACTGTGGAATTGCTCATGGACTTGGCAATGCACATAAGCTTCTTCAGATGGTTCAGAAAGACCCAGATAGATTCCAATTCATTGAGATTATGGGTTGTCCGGGCGGATGTATTGGTGGTGGCGGTCAGCCTTATGCAAGAGCTGGTGAAAATATGCCGCTTGATCCAGTAAACCTTAGAAAAAGAGCAGAGGCTCTTAGAGATATTGATGCTAGCAAGACATTAAAGAGAAGTTATGAAAACCCAGATGTTAGCAGAATATATAAAGAGTATTTAGGTGAGCCTTGCAGTCCTTTGGCAAAGAAATTACTTCATACTAGCTACAAACCTAGAATGCCTAAGGGTGTTTGGAATCCTGATGTTGAGAGGAATGACTAATGGCTTGTAATTGTGGTTTAGAAAATAAATTCTGTGAATTAGATGATTATATAAAAGATATATATGATCCTGAGCACCCTCAATCTGCTCTAATTACTATATTGCATCATGCTCAAAACAAGTATGGTTATTTGAGTGATGAGTTGATGGAGTATATAGCTCAAGCAACACATATACCTGCAGCTGAAATATATGGAGTTGCTACTTTTTATGGATATTTTAGATTGGAGCCTCAAGGCAAATATCAAATATCTGTGTGTATTGGAACGGCATGCTATATTAGAGGAGCAAATGCAATAATGGAAAAGCTGGAACAAGAGCTTGGTATTGTTGCTGGTGAAACTACTGATGATGGACTTTTCACATTAAATGGCACAAGATGTATTGGTGCTTGTGGTCTTGCTCCTGTTATTATGATTGATGAAAAAGTATATGGCAGAGTTGAACCGTCACAAATTCCTGATATTCTAGATGAATATAGAAATAAGAAAGATTAAACTTGATAAGGCTGTGGTTTGAGGTAGAAAGCAATTTAGTATCAGGAATAACTTCCCGATACATCTGAAAAAGCATTCTTAATTCCCCCTTATAAAGGGGGTAAGCCGAAGGCTTGGGGGATGTGGTTTATAATTAAATTATTACATCCCCCTCTTTCACTTTGTTCAAGAGCCCCCTTCAAAGGGGGAATATTATGTATTTTTTTTGTCACTCTGAGGAATGAAATGACGAAGAGTCTAATAATTATAGCTCTGAATAATAAGTGAAGGTCTAAATTATATAGATTCTTCGCTATGCTCAGAATGACAGATAAGAGTGTTCGGTGTTTTGGGAACTTGATCCTGAAACCTACAGCATAAACCTCAAAACCATTGCCTATATTTTCAAATAGGTAATTCTATTGATTAAAATCACAACTCCCCTTAATGACAACATAATAAGTAAGCTAAAAGCTGGTGATAAAGTATTGCTGTCTGGAGTGGTATATACAGCTAGAGATGCAGCACATGCAAGGCTTGTTGATTTGATTAAAAAAGGTGAAAAACTACCAATTGATTTAGATGGACAAGTGATATATTATGTTGGACCCACACCTGCACCATCCGGAAGAGTGATTGGATCTGCAGGACCAACTACATCTGGAAGAATGGATTCATTTACCCCTGCTCTGCTTGAGGCTGGATTGAAAGCTACCATTGGCAAAGGTGAGAGAAATAAAGCAGTAATTGATTCTATGGTAAAAAATAAGGCTGTATATTTCGCTGCCACAGGTGGAGCTGCTGCATTGCTGGCAGACAGAATCAAAAGCTGTGGAGTGGTTGCTTATGAAGATCTTGGATGTGAAGCAATACATAAATTAGTAGTCGAAGACTTGCCACTGATAGTTATAAATGATATTTATGGCAGAGATTTCTACATAGAAAACAGAAAAAAATACAGCACTATATAGTTTATGCTGCCTTCAGTATTTCATCAGTATAAAATTGTCTCATCTCATTTAATGCAAGTTTTAATATTGATTTTGCTGTCTGCATTGGAGAAGAGATATTTTTATATGTTTTGTATGGAATGCCAGACTGAATTGTGCTTGCTGAGATACACATCACCCTGATATTGAACTTGCCCAACTCATCTCTCAGCATATCTGAAGCATTGCCAACTAAACATTTCCCTTTTGAATATACTGAATCTTGCAAATTGCAGTTTTTTGTTGTGTAGTTGATAATCAAGCCACTTTTTTGATTTATCATATTTTCAATAATTTTTGGAGTGTGATTATTGATATTTGCAAGATTAGTTTCAACTAATTGATTATAATCAGAATTATTATTTGAAAGATAGCTTCCTACTACATTAATAAGAATATCAATATCATTAGAATAACTTATATTATTGTCTATGTCTGTTCTTATGAATATTACATCAGCACCATTTTCTTTGAAAGCTTTAACAATCTCTCTGCTGATATTATTATCTGCTCCAGTAACAATAACTTTCTTATTTTCAAGTTCCAAGTGATTTATCCTCCCCAGAAGGACTATTTTGATTAAGTTTTCAGCAAAGATTAGCAGATTCTAATAAGCTATTATCTGATAAAATATTAGAAATGATATCAGACTTTAAGACTTTGCCTCTAAATAGTACTATTCCAAACTTACAGGTACTTTTAACAAAATCTAAATCATGGGAAGCAATTATTTTTGTTTTATTGAGGTTATTAAGAAGATTTATTAACTGATTTCTTGATTTTGGGTCAAGACCGGCACTAGGTTCATCAAGCAGTAATATTTCAGGGTTGCAGGCTAATACACAAGCTATTGATGCTCTTTTTTTCTCACCCAAGCTCATATTATGCGGGGTTCTGTTTTCAAATCCTTCAAGACCTACTTCTTTGAGACTATTTTTAACAATATCATCTATTTTATCTTCAGCCACTCCAAAGTTTCTAGGTCCAAAAGCAATGTCTTCATACAGCTCAGGCATAAACAGCTGGTCATTTGGATCTTGAAAAACAAGCTGAGTTTTTTTTCTTATTTCAATAATATTTTTTTTGTTTAGAATCTTATCAAGAATTGTTATGCTTCCATTACCTTCTAAAACACCAACAAGACTCAAAAGCAATGTGCTTTTCCCAGCACCATTTGCACCAAGCAATGCAACTGATTCACCCTGCTCTATTTGCAGAGATACATCATCAACAGCTTTTCTTCCATCTGAATAGCAGACAGTTAAATTTTCAACACAAACAGCAGGATTTATCATCTGCCAAGCACCATTATGAAATAGAATAATAATAAGAACAAAAATAATATAATTAATTGGATTTTTGAAATTGGCAGATGTTTGCCTCTATAAAGTTTACCTTGAAATCCTCTGCATTCCATAGCATATGCAATCCTATCAGACCTATAATATGATCTAATAATTAGAGATATACTCAACTGAATGATATCTCTTAGCTTATCTTTTGTCTTTCTTAAACTTCCACCTCTCACAATTCTTGCAGTGTTCATTCTGTGAGCTTCCTCTGATATAAGCAAAAACCATCTGAAAATGAATGAAGTAACAGCAGTTATAATAATTGGGACTCTGATAAATTCATAGGCTTTTACAATGTCATAATAGTTAGTTGTAGCAAATAATGAAGCAGCACAAAGATAGGTGAGCATAATTTTGAGAGCAAAGAGTATTGTGTCTGAAATAGCTATTTCACTTATTTTTGTGCCTACAATCAATGCAGTAACAATAAAAAATATTGTAATTGATAAAGCAGGGACAATACTTAGAATCCATCTTAATTTCCCAATTCCAGAAAAAAAAAGCAATAACAAAAAGAATGAAGCTTATAACTACAAACTGATAAATATTTGCTGATATTGCAATTAAAATTATGAGCAAAAGTGCAATATATGTTCTAATATATGGGTGGCTGATTTTTGATATATAGTTTGTATTATTTGCGGTGATTAGCTCCCGCATACAGTAAACACCTCTTCATCATCCATTTCCCAAACTTTCATGCTTGCAGACTCTTCACCCAGCTCTTTATACCAAGCTAAGCATTTTTCTATAAAACCATCGTTTACTTGTATTTTTATTTCTTCACCTGTTTCTTTGTTTCTGCAAACAACCATAGGATTCTCTGATGAGATAATATGCTTAATATTTGCCTTACCCATTGTGCAGCCTGTGGAAAGCTGAACACCATCAATCATACAAGATACAGGTGGTTTTTCTGGACAATGAACCTCTGCCTCTATTCCAAAATGAGATTTAGCATTTAATGCATTTATAGCATAGTTGCCAATTTTTATACCTATTACAAGATTTGGACCTAGATGACCATGATAGCTTTTTGCTAGTTCTATGTTAGTAAATTTTCTCAAATTATGTATATTCCTCTTCTGTTTTCTCTATTGTAGATTTTTTTGTGATTATTGCCATTATAGCAGGAATTGCTAATAGTTGAACAACTATTCCGGGCCAACTTGCAAGAATTGATAATGCAATAACTTTCAAAGATTGATCTTGCTGAATAAATGGAGATATTAATAGCATTGCAATAGCATAAGCAATTCTTGCACAAATCATAGCAAGGATAATAGCAGGAATATAATGAATCTTTAATTTTTTATAGAATATGCTTGCTGAAAAAGCCAATATTCCAAGTTCAATTGACATAATAACACCTATTGGAAAGATTGGAGGCATTGATGTTAGAGCACCAGATGCAAGAGGTGTTATCATTCCACAAACTAAGGCAACAATCGGAGATACCAATAACCCACACATAAGTATAGGCAAATGCATTGGAAGAAAAGTCTTTCCCAATCCAACCAAATGAAAAAGCATTGGAATCACTATTCCCAATGCTCCAAATAAGCCTGCTAGAGCTAAATCTTTTGCATTATATTTCATTTATGGTGATTTCCTTCCATCACTAAATCTTACAATAATTCCATCTTTTCTATATGGATACCATTCTTTTTTTGGCACAGGCAGTTTCCTAGCATAGTAGCCTGTTTCACCGCTTATATAAAGAGGAATGTTTCCGCCTGGTCCTACACTCCATATAGCATATTTTATAGGACATTTCTTAACATTCCAAGGTGATCCATATCTAATTAACTTGTCGGATTCATTTATAGGATAATCCTCTGGAACAAGAATATGAATTGTAGTTAATGCACCTTGATTATGATAACCTGGTCCGGGTGCAAGATATTTATAGGTTCTAAATTTTCTTTTCTGTGCCTCCTCAGCATCTAAAACAGGATTAAATGGATCATATATTTTGTGTATTGACAAATATCCTTTTTGAAAAAGCACAGGAGGAATCTCTTGATAATCATCAACTCTTTCACAAGCCATAGATGACATAGGGTATCCTCCCCAATCATCTCTATAAAGCTCTACTGCATAAGCCACTTGTGCCAGTTCTGTATGAACCCTAGAAACCTTTGCCTTTAATTGAGTATTATTATACACAGGAAAAAGAATTGCAGCTAATATTGATATCACTGCAATCACAACCAAAAGCTCTATTAATGTAAATGCTCTTTTTCTTTTTTGAATCATAATATTATTTTTATAAACGGGGGCTTGCCTTCAGAATAGAAGGAGTGTGTGAAAACTATTCTGAAGGCAATTTGCATGTCTTTAATACTTTACAATATCATTAGTATCATAAAGCAGAAGCATTGGAGTTACTCCATCAGCTTCAGTTGTAGCAATAGCTGTTATACCTACTGTATCCCCAACATTAATTGTCGGATTTATGCTAGCATAAGCTTTAATTTTGACAATTTGACCTATATCTGTTGTTATTTCAAATACATCAGACTCTGATGTTGTGCTAAAGTTATAACCAACAACTCTTATCAGTTGACCAAACACATCTAATCCGGCCTCATTAGCAAGTGTTTTGCCATTAACAGCTATGGCATTTTGTCTATCAAGATCAGTATCTTGAATAGAAACATAATCAGCAGTAATAGCTTTTTCTGGTGTGTTGTTATCAGTCAAAGCTCCAAACACAGAAACTCTATCACCAACTGAAACTGTTTTGTTACTGATAACCCTAATTCCACCTTGTCTATTAGCATCTTGGATATAGAAAAATCCGGGGAATACTGCTGTTACATATTTGTCTGAAGCAGATATTTTTTCACCAATTGTTATGTTTCTAGCTTGTCTTGAATAGTCAATATACTTAGCCACATCACCTTGGTTTCTAATAAGAACTCTATAACCTTCAGTAAATGGTGGTGTTGTGTCTTCTTGGTCAAATATACCAACTACACTAATCTTGCCTGATGGGAAAGATGTGAATGTGCCTTGAAGTAACAAAAGCATATCAATCTCACCAGTCTCATCTTCTATCTTTAATGTTTGTCCAGCTGCCCAAGTTCCACTTTTTATCTGAACATTATTAAGCTGCACATGTCTTATTTGATATTTCTCTCCACCACCAGCTTTTGTTTCATCAAAATAATTACATTCAGAAATTGAAGGCATTACATAAGGTGCTGGTAAACCAACATTTGCCTCAATTAATTCTACTGTAAATTTCAAATCTGGATCATGTCTCTCATTGAGCCTAATTTGCCCAGCGTAAAACCCAAGCCAACCTGTGATTCTAAGCCTATCACCAGCATTAAAATTTATTTGTCCAGCATAAGGCCATGGGTAAGGCTGATGATATCCTCTTCCTGAAAACACCTGCATTCCACCCATATCACCATCTATTCCTTGAAGAAAGATTATATACATAAAATTTGGGTCGAATGTCTCATATCTTCCTGCAAGTGCAATACCTTCTATCACAACTTGATTTATAGGATTTCCTGAACCATCAAAAGCAGGAGCTCCAACTAATGGGTGAGTGGGCTGTCCATTTGCATTTACAGCTTGATAATCCCACATTGTGCTTGAAGACACAGCAGTTGACAGCATCATTAAACATATTACAACTAAAACTAGTCTTCTCATTTCTTCTCCTCTCACAATAATCCGTGTTACGATTTGTATAATCGTAGCACACTAATTATTTTAAGTCAATATACAAAAAAGAAGAAATGATAATTAGCACAAATTTTTTATTACAGCATAATTATCCTAAGAATAATTCATTCAGCAGAAACAACCTTAAACTCTACCTTGGCAAATGGTTCGCCATCAAGCTCAATTTCAACTAAATAATCACCTTCAAACCAGTGATCATTAGGTTTTAAACTTCTTGAGGATTCAAGGTATTCTGTGCTTGCTGTTTTGATTACTTCATTATATTCAGCAAATAGTATTGCTCTGCCATCTACAATTCTTTTCCAATGCCAGTTAACTCTAGTGCCTCTTGGAATGGGAGTTGTTTTTACACAGGCAAATATTGTTCTAGTGTTGCTTTGGAATGTATCTCTAATCACTGCTGGCACACCATTCACCACAGCAGATGCAGTGAAGGTTTTTAGTATTTGAGGTTTGCCTTCAATTTTAATTTCTTTTACTTCTTCTTTGGCAATCACTGGTACAGATGACATGTCAGGCTGCATTAGTTCATCTGGTATATCTAATGATATATCTGATTGATTATCCTGCACAATATCTGCAATTGGTTCTTGATGTGCTGTTTGAGTAGAATCTGTGATTATATCTTTTTTATAATATCCAATTATGTTATTGTCTGCATCAGCTGATAAAGCTATAGGGTTTATTGCTCTCTTGAATGATACTATCTGATTCTTATTTTCACTCTCATTTGCCACTTCCCAGCTTTTTCCAAAATCCACACTCTGCCAAATCTTGCCATCTATACTTCCTGCCAATAAAATGTTATCTGAAAAATATAGTGATATAGGCATTGAAGTTTCTTTTTCCTTCCATTCTTTTAACATAATCCAAGAATAGCCACCATTATCACTCTTAAATAAAATACTTCTCATTGGCTGTCTGCTCTTATCTACAACTAAAGCTAACCCTGATTCTGGGTTCATAAACTGAATACTTTTGCAGAATACCATTTTTTCTGTATTCCATGGTCCTGGATTATGCTTCCAAGAGTTACCTGAATCTTTGGTGTATAACATGCCTTTTGATGTGACAGCAAAACCATTCATTTTATCAATAAAGTTTATATCACCAGTGAGTGTTATATTTTTTATGTCACCAATTTTTGCAGCTTCCCATTTTTCTCCAGCATCATAAGAAAAATATATATTGTATTTTGATACAGCAAATAGCTTATTAGATTCTTTTAGAAAATATGCTCCATAGAGAGGAATTAGATAATTCAGCTTCACTGAGCTTGTGAGTTTTGGTGATATTTCTATCCAAGAATGTCCCTTATCTTTTGATATTCCAAGGTACATTGAACTGCCAAAACCTTCAGCCCCACCAACTGCAATTATGGTCATGTCATCAATCATAGTGAAAGCATTGATATTTGCAATATTATTTACTACCTGTCTCCAGCTTTTGCCTGCATCATAGGATACATTTATTGAACCACCTCTTAAGATAGCTCTGTTTGCTGTACCTGCAATAATAATATTTTCATCAATTAAAATCATATCTGAGATATTACTCAGCCATTGTTGGGAAGAATAGTATTGCCAAGTTTCTTGTGATGAACTTGCAGGCATTGCCAATAATGAAATAAGTATGATTGTAAGAATAAAAATATATTTTGATTTCAACCTGATAGTCTCCAATTAAAATTATATAGATATTTTAGTAGTATAACAGGATAATTGGAATAGCAGGTATAAATCTTAATAATTAAATCAATGGAGACTGTATTTATGAAGAAATTAAAAATTTTACTACTGCTTGTAATAGTATCTTTGCTTTTTGCTAATGCTGCTTTTTCTGCTGCTAGTGCAGAATGGGATCCATTCTCATCTTTGCCAGAAGATAGTGTTGTTGCATATTCACTAGATTTTTCAAGAACTCAGGATAAAGATGCAGCAATGAAATTTTTGATGAATACCATCAAAGAATCTGCAATGAGGAATGAAGATGGCAGATATGTTGCCTATGCAATTAGTGCTCTTGAGCTTTTTGGAATTACTCCACAATATATGCTTTCAAACTTCCCTGGCAAGATGGGTTTTGCAATTTTGGAAAGAGAACCTTTTGATTTTTCAAGTTTCTTTGGGTTTGAAGAAAATGCAGGTGAAGAGAATATAGACCTAGATGATTATGTAGCAGAGTTTGCAGATACATCTGATGATGACTCTGATTGTGAAGATGAAGAGTTTGATTTTGATTCAGATATGAATGATGATAATGATGATCTTAACTTTATAAATATGATGGGTGCTTTCATTCCTCCAATGATTTTGGCTATGGAAGTTAATCCAGATGTTGATATTGAAGAAATGATTATCAGCCTCTTGCCAAAGTCTGAAGATAAAAATGAGATGATATTTGAAATAACAGAATTAGAGCACAATGGCATGAAATATAAATCTATAAATGTTTTTGGGATGCCAATTTCTTGGTGTGCAGATATGAATATGATCACTCTTACAACAGGAAAAGAAACAATGCAAAAAGTGATTGATACCAAACAAGGCAATCACAAAAGCATACTGGATATTCCAAAACTTATAGAAACAAGAGTATTAGATAAGTCAACATTTGCAGAGGGATATGTAAACTATAAAAAATATATGGACTACATCACACCATTTACTAGTATGCCTACTCAAATGGATGAAGAAACACAAATTCCAGCTCAATTAATAATAATGAAAGAGATATATAGTTACTTTGGTGAATTGATGGATTATTCATATTTAAAAGCTCAGATGAGCATTAAAGGCATTGAATATCAGGCAAAGACATATATGAATATCGATTTTGATTCACAAAATAAGAATTTGAATATAGAAGAATTTGTTAGTTATATTCCATCAGACTCTGCTATGGCATATTCATTCACAGATTGGGCATCTTGCCAAAAGATTGTTGACAACTTCATTGAAAGACCAAATATAAAAGATAAAGCAACACCATATATTGAGATGATAAATAAAGAATTGGATATGAATTTGAGAGATGATATTCTCATAAAACTTCAGGGAATGCAGATGTATGGTCTTCCTAAAAATCCTAGAACACCTCATTCTATGCCAGCATCTATAGCATGCATATTCATATTTGATTCAAAAGAACCAACTGATAAGATTATATCTATATTGGAAAAGGCTAATCAGAAAAGTGGATTTAAGAAATTCAATATTGCTGGTGAGAATGTATTTTATTCAGATAACAAAAATGAAGCAAGCATGAGTTTGTGTCAGATGGATAATAAGATTTTATGTGTTTTATCTGGCTCATATATTTTAGATGACACAAGAGATGCAATTGCTACTATAAAAGGAATGAAAAGAACTCTGGTTGCAGATGATAAGTTTATAGATATGAAAAATAAACTGCCAAAAGAAAGTATGCAGTTTTTTTATATGAATGCAGTTCCTGTGTATGATTATTTTTCACACTATGTGCCTGCTGAATATAGACCAGTGATAAAAACATTCCTTGGTAGAATTGGCACAATGTCCCAAGTGGATAGTTGGAATGGAAATGAGATAGATTCTTATGGCATTATTCCATTCTATAGTTCTTTAAAACAGAACAAAAAACAAGTGTATCAATAGTAGATGTATGGTATAAGAGAAAATAAGATTTTCTTTTGTGGATTTGAAAACAATTTGCTGATATATATCTATTGATTGATAAATGTATATAACAAAAAAAGAAGACCTGTGTTATTAGAGCAGGTCTTTTTTTATCTTTCAATCCTCTAAATCGAGCTGTGTCATTCCAAATAAATGGTCCTAATTTCCAGAGTGAAATAATTAATAATCTACTAAAAAAGAAGAATTCTTTTAGACAATCAGCTCTCAGTGACAACTTTGATATAATCAGATGTAATACTCACTTGGAAAATATTGATTTGTTTAATATCCCATATCTAGTGAAGCTGGTTTTTCTGGTCATTAGTATTCCTAAGATAACTGTAATTGCTGCTCCTGTTAGAATTGCAAACATTATAGAAAGCTGATATTTGATGGCTGTTATAGGATTTGTGCCTGCTAGAATCACACCTGTCATCATTCCCGGAAGTGCTACTAAACCTGTTGTTCCAATCACAGCTATTCTTGGTGCTAAGGCATTCTGAAATGATGTTCTCAAATATGGCTTTGTTGCCTCAGAAAGTGATGCACCATTTGCAAGCATGTGCAAATATGCTTTCTCATCTTTTCTAATTGTGTGATAAAAAGCCTTTAATCCAATGATGTTTGCTTCCAAGCAATTGCCTAAAATCATTCCTCCAATTGGGATTACATACTGAGGATTGAGTATATGTGGTTGATTTAGTATTACTCCAATAAAGAAAAATAATGGTGATAGTGTTCCAAGTGCCATAGATATAAAAATTGGCAATATGAATATTTTTAGCTTCAAACCACAATCTCTAATTATTGATACATTTGCAACAATAAGCATTATAAAAAGCCACGCTAGCGTGAGCCAGATGTTATCTTTTTCAAACACAATCTGCAAGTATAACCCAACAAACAAAAGCTGAACAGTCATTCTTAATACTGCAGATATTGTGCTTCCTAATGTAGGCACTTTATACCATAATATTATGCCAATAGGCACTATCAGCATTGCATAAGTTAGAGCTAGTCTAGGTATGCTTATATCATCTGCACCCATATTTTATACTCCATTTATTGGCTTAAGTTCTATTATATTGTCTGTGATATTAAAACCTTCAGGGTCATGAGAGATGGATAATATAGTTAAATTATCTAGTGTCTTAAGATAATCAACCACTGCCTGCCTGCTAGTTTTGTCCAAAGCAGATGATGCCTCATCAAGCAAAAGAATCTCTCTATCCATAAGCAAAGCACACACTAATGCTATCCTTTGTTTTTCTCCACCAGATAGATTGGAAATCGGTTGTTCCATAAGATCTATAGGCAAATATAATTTATCAAAAAGTTCAGGGATTCTTTTGAGATTATCTCTTTTTGAGTAGTTTGCTTTATATGTGAATGGTGTTTCTATTACTTCTTTTGTTGTGCCTATGCCTAAGTCTGCTTCTTGTGCAACATAAGCAAGATGTGTTCTTATCTGCCACACACTCTCTGCATTAAGCTCTTTTCCGCAGATAAAAATTTCTCCATTATAAGACTCAACAAATCCCATAATGCATTTTAATATAGTAGATTTTCCACTACCAGACCTGCCCATCAATGTAACTTTCTCACCATGTTTTAATTCAAGGCAAAAGTCTTTAATTATTTGTCTATTTTCAAAACTTACAGATAGATTAGAGATTAAAATATCATTTATAGGTGTATCTTTCATTTATTTATATTTGCAAGTCCTTTATCAATGCTAGATTGGGTTTTCTCAATCCATTCTTCCCATTGGTCAACAAGAAATCTAGTGGGATGATCAACTGCAAACCATTTGCCTCTAAATTCAATATACTGAGGTTCAGGAAAAGGCTGATTATATATTTTTCTTATTAACTCAAATCTCTTTTTTATAGTTTCAGCAAGCTTGAATTTTTCATCTATATTTTGTGAATGATGCAGTCTTCTGCATTCTAAAGTTGCAAGCTGCATTTGAGTTAATATTTCAAGTTGAAACTTGTTTGTGATAAGCTTTGTTTTTAGTATTCTATAATCAGTTTGGTCTAATTTACATTTTACTTTTTCAAGATTATCAAGACACTCTCCTGCAAGAAGCATAGCGTTTTTCTTTGCCTTTTTTGTTTCCCAAATGAAGTCTGGGTGTCCTTTATCTGCCATTTCATATATTGGTATATAAGATTCATCCCATATCCAAGCCTGAAATGTATTTGAGAACACTCTGCTCCCACAATGTGCAGGTTTATATCTTGTATCTCCAAATGAAAATGGACCAATATTTATAATCTCAGCAACTACTTCTGCTGCTGGTTTTAGGGTTTTAATTATTCCCTCTGCTGCTTCTTTGCCATATCTCTCAGTTGCCCAAGCCTTCCAAACATCATCTACAGAGTCAGTCATACCACCAGCAAACATTCCCAATGCCCACAAACTCACTTCCTGTGGATTGAGCCAAATATCAGTTCCAACTCTATTTACTCTTACACAAACACCATCAATATTATTTTGAATGCCATAATCAAAATAATGCTTCATTCTATCCGGCATTGGATTTGCCACATGGTCTAAAAAGAAATATTCACCAGCCACATCAAACTCTATTATTTGCTCTCTATTTCCAACTTTTCCAATCATAGGATCATGAATACCTCTTATCTGCCAGTCCTGAGGATTGCATTTTGTCATTATTATCACATCATCAGGGAGTGAGTTTACAGCTCCCATCACCTGTTCCAGCTCATCTGGTCTCCAAGTGAATGTTCTCACTATAAAATCCTTGTTATATTTTCTGCATTTTGCATCAATAATATCTGTGATTTTGTTCATAATAGCAGTATCAGCAGCATTTATCTGTGTTTCAACAACAGTCAACACTAACCCATCAATATCAGGCAAAAGCTCACCCAATACCCATTCATATCTCTCATCAAGAGTTTTCCACAGCTTTTCATTATCCACTGATATTTCACCTATCTCTTTTGTTGATATTGATGACAATTCTCTCACCCAAAGAGTTACCTTCATTCCAAGGCTATGACAAAGTTTAATATAACCTTCTTTTTCATTTGTTTCTGCCCATTCTTTGAGTCTGGTAACATTATCACCTTCAAGTTGGAACTGCACTCCGTTAAATCCAAGCTGAGCAGCTCTTTTGATGATTCTTTTATCACCACCACCTTTGTGAAATGAGATAATTCTATAAGGCAGGGGTTCTCTGATTGTTCCAAGTGGTGGAATATCTAGTTGAGGCAAGCTATCTGCATAAATTGAGGCTGAAAAAATAATAGATAAAATTACAAAAAATAATAATTTTGTTGTTTTCATAGCAAAAAAAACTCCGATAAGAAAAACAAGTGCAATTGTGTCCTTTATGAAAACATTACCAGATATGATATATAAATTTCAAATAGAGGCAGGCAGGAGTATACCACTAGGATATACATTCTGGAGTTAATTTATTAGAAAAAGACAAAATAAGGGTAATACTCATCTTGAGCTGCAAATCCATTTTGCTCAAAAACGAGGGGGTAAAAACAAGGCTCTAAGGTCGGGACTGCAACCTGTCTGCCAATGAATACTACCCTTTTTGTTTTTCTTTAGCTTCATCAAGAGCTTTAGTTATGATATCAGGATCAGCCTTGCTGGCTGCCTTCACATTTTCAGCTTCAATCTGCTCTAGAATTTCTTTCCTATGAACAGGAATATTTCTAGGAGCTTCAATTCCCAACCGAACTTGGTCTCCGCGCACTTCAAGCACCAAAAGTTCGATATTTTCATTTATAATTATAGATTGTCCCACTTTTCTTGCTAAAACGGTCGTGTCA
>JBDNDK010000269.1:0-2676 GCA_046719185.1 Armatimonadota bacterium | reverse complement strand
TTATTTTTGGATAATATTTTGAAGGATATTTAGTGGTATTTACACAAGTAGAAGTTTGATATAAATTCATTTAGATAATTATTTATCTATTTGAATTTTCTGAAATGAATAAAAAATGAATTTAGTATGGAGGACTATAATGTCAGAATCAAAAGTAACTATCTATTCCACACCAACTTGCCCACATTGCAAGCATGCAAAAGAATACCTCAAAGAGAAAGGGATAGAATTTACAGACTATAATGTTGCAACAGATCTAGAAGCTAGAAAAGCTATGATGGATAAATCTGGTCAAATGGGTGTGCCGGTGATAATGGTTGATGATGAGATAGTTGTAGGATTTAACAGAGCTAGATTAGATCAATTATTGGGATAATTTTATATATTTTATAATATTAAGGTGTAAGGAATATGCCTGAGAATAAAAATCATTATGATTTAATTATTTTGGGTGCTGGTCCTGCTGGCATGACTGCAGGTGTTTATGCTGCAAGGAAACAGATTGACACATTAATAATTACAGAAGATATTGGCGGCCAAGCTACTTGGAGTTCTGGAATTGAGAACTATTTAGGATTTGTTTATGTTACTGGTGCTGAGTTGGTTCAAAAGTTTGAAGAGCACCTGAGAAAATTTGATATAACTTTAATTTTTAGTGGAGTATCAAGGCTTGCATACAATGATGGAATTTATACTGTTGTAACAACTAATGGTGATAGATATTATTCAAGAGCTGTGATTGTGGCAACAGGAAAGTCTCCAAAGTTATTAAATGTTCCGGGTGAAAAAGAATTTACTGGTAAGGGTGTTGCCTATTGCTCAACTTGTGATGGTCCTATGTTTGAAGGAATGGAAGTTGCAGTAGTTGGTGGAGGAAACTCTGGGCTAGATTCTGTTGTTCAACTCATGAAAATATGCCCAAAGGTATATTTAATTGAGTATGCTCCAAAGCTTAGAGCAGATGAAGTGATGCAGAAGCAAGCAATTGAGCACGGAAATGTGGAAATAATGGTTTCCACAGCTGTTAGAGAAATAAAAGGTGATGCTTTTGTAAATAGTATTGTTGTTGAGGATCTTACAACAAACCAGCAAAAAGAAATTCCTGTAAAGGGTGTATTTGTTGAAGTTGGATTATCACCTAATACATCATTTATGGGTAATCTTGTTGATTTGAATGAATATGGAGAGATTCCTGTTGACTGTGCAGGCAGGGCAGGTCTTCCGGGATTATATGCAGCTGGTGATGTTACAAATGTACCTGAAAAGCAGATTATAATTGCTGCAGGTGATGGAGCAAAGTCTGCGTTAGGTGTGTATTCATATTTAGTAAGACTTCCAAATGTAGCTGAAGATTGGGGTTACAACAAAACAAGTGTTTGAAAATAATCAAAATTGCCGCTTGATCCAGCCTCAAGCGGCTTATGTTCATTTTCCTTTTTGCTATTCAAAATGTAACTATTGTGATTTTAATTCATACACAGGACTAGAACATTTATATCAGCAATATATTGAAGCTCTTATAAAAGAAATTGAGTTTCAGAAAGTTTACAACAATCAACCACTTAAATCAATTTATTTTGGTGGGGGTACACCATCTATAATTCAATCAGATCTACTATTATCAATTCTCTTTTCAATACAAAATAAGTTTGGTGTTGATAATACAACAGAAATAACAATAGAAGCAAATCCCAAAACTGTTGATATTAATTCATTAAAAGAGCTCAGAAATGGATTCAATAGAATCAGCATAGGTATTCAGTCATTTGATGATAAAACTCTTGAATTCTTGGGAAGACCACACAACTCACAATCTGCAAAATCAGCATTTGATGATGCAAGAAAAGCAGGTTTTGAAAATATTTCTGTTGACCTAATATATGCAGTTCCGGAACAAAATATTTCCAAACTAAAATATGATTTAGAATCAGCTATTGCACTGAATCCAGAGCATATATCAATATATGAATTATCAATTGAAGAAAACACACCAATTTTTGATATGCTGAAAAGGAATGATATTAAAATTCCTGATGAGGATATTCAAATAGAGATGTATGATTTCATAATATCATTTCTTACTGCAAAATCTTATGGGCACTATGAAGTGTCAAATTTTTCAAAACCTACAAAAAAAGCTATCCATAATCAAGCATATTGGAATAATTTTCAATATTATGGTTTTGGTGCTGGTGCTGTAAGTTATCTAGGACATAATAGAGCAAAAAGGGAGCTGAGTCCGCAATCTTATATATATAAAATAATGTCAAATAAATCAGCAATTATTGAATCAGAAGTTTTAACACCATCTCAGAGAATTGCAGAGTCTATAATGTTGGGTCTTAGAATGATTGATGGAATAGATATAAATAAATTTAATTTAATGCATGACATTGATTTATTGTCTCATTATGAATTTGTAATATCAAATCTTATCGATAGAAAACTAATCACTATATCAAATGGAAGAATTAAAACAACACATAAAGGTCTTTTGATGTTGAATGAGGTTGCTGGTGAATTTATAAATTACTAATTTTCTTCTTTGGGATTTATATCAATAGTTTTTTCATTTTGATACAATACAAACCCCGGTGCTGATCCTCTTGGTTTTCTTACATATTTTTTTAGAGTGTAGTCAATTGGAACAAGTGAAGAATGTTTTGCCTCACAGTT
>JBDNDK010000268.1:0-2680 GCA_046719185.1 Armatimonadota bacterium | reverse complement strand
ATTGAGGGTTCATATATACCTCTTAGAAAGAATGCCAAAAAAGATGATATGATAATAGTAACTAAAACCCTTGGAGACTCACTTGCTGGGCTTGAAGCATTATTAGAATTAGGTTTTGATAAAGCAAAAGAAAATTATCCATATCTTGTAGATAGGCATTTGAGACCAGAGCCACAAATAGAATCAGCAATAGAAGCAGTATCCACTAATAAAGTAAATGCTATGATGGATTTGAGTGATGGTTTATCAAGTGATATCAAAAAGCTTTGCTCATCTGCTGGTTTGGGTGCTGAAATATATTTAGATAATCTTCCTTGTTCTGAGAGTCTGATTAAATACTCTCAAGATAAAGCAAAAAAAGCACAGATGTATGCTGCACAAGGTGGAGAAGATTATGAGCTGTTAATCACTTGTGAAAAAGCTAATGCTGATGAGATAATAGAGCTTATCAAAACTTGCGGCAATAGTGCATCTGTTATTGGAAAAATGACAGAATCTGATAAAATAGTTTTGATAGATAGTAATGGTAGCAAGCAAAACCTGCCTGATTCTTGGAGTCATTTTGAATGATACTTCTTGCTGAGGTTGTCACAAATTCATCAGATGAGACAATAAAACTGGGTGAGAGAGTGGGAAAGCTGATAAATGAAGGCTCTGTGCTTGCATTATTTGGTGAGCTTGGAGCTGGCAAGACTACATTCACCAAAGGTCTTGCTGTAGGCTTAGATCTGCCTGATGATATACACAGCCCAACTTTCACACTGGTGCATGAGCATTATGGCAAGATGCCGTTATATCATATAGACTTGTATAGATTGGAATCTGAGGCTGAGGCTGAAACTATAGGCATTGAGGAATATATTGAATCAGATGGAGTTACTGTGATAGAATGGCCGGATAGGCTTGGTGAGAGTCTGCCTAAAGAGAGCTTGATTGTTCATATAAAAGTTATTTCAGATGACCAGAGGAAGTTTGAATTTTATAGTGTGTATGAAAACAAAAATTTTGATGATATAAGGAAACTATCAGATGCTGCTGCTTGCAATTGATTCCTCACAAGAAATATGTTCACTTGCCTTGTCAAAAGACAGTAAATTATTATATGAGACTCATTTTGAGCATCATATGAGCTTGCTCAAAAGGCTGATGCCTAATATTTTCTTTGTCATCTCAGAATCTGGTTATGATGTTAAAGATTTAAGTGGTATAGTGTGTGGTCTTGGTCCCGGTTCATTCACTGGTTCAAGAATAGGCATCACTATAGCAAAAACTCTTGCATGGTCATTAAATATCCCTATTGTTGGTATCAGCACTCTTGATGTGCTGGCTGAAACATTGGAATGTGACTGCTCTGAATATATCTGCCCTATGGTGCATGCCAGAAAAGGTGAGGTGTTTTGGTCATTTTACAAACAAAATTCAGACAACAGACTCACAGAGTATAAAGCAGATGTTATAGAAGACATAGCACAGCATCTAAAATTAAGTGATGAATATTCAAACTGCACAATTCTAGGTTCTGGAGCAGTTAGAAACTATGACTTGCTAAAAGAACTTCTCCCAAATGTCAGAATACATAAATCAACCAATTTCACCTATCCTCGAGGTTCAAAATTATTAGAAATGGGAGAGAAAAGAATATTAGCTAATGATTTTGACAACACTCTATCTATCACTCCATTATATGTAAAAAAACCAACACCTGTTGTGAGATTGGAAACAGGTGAGTTTAAGCTGAAAGCTTAAAACTTTTGAAAAGGTGTTTGTATGTTTAATTTAGACAATCTCTTAAAAATAGCTGAAGTTGCTTGTGAGTCTGCAATAAAGGCTGGTGCTGAGTTTGCAGATGTTTCTTTATCACAAAGTAAATCTATATCAACTGATGTGGAAGCAAACAAAATAAAATCCTGTGAATCTCAGATTTCTGGTGGGATATCAGTTAGAGCAATTTATAAGGGCGGCACAGGATATTCTAATAGTGATGATATGAGTATTGAAGGAGCTAAAAAAGCTGGAGAGAACTCAGCATTGCTTGCAAAATTAGCTCAGCCAGACCCTGATTTTGTATCTCTGGTAAGCCCTGCAGAAAGCTACCCTGTGATTAATGGATTGAATGATGAAAAACTACTCTCACTTGATATAAAAGACATCATCAAATTTGCAGAAGATAATATAAAAGAAGCAGAATCAGCCTATGCTGGAACTGTTGTAGAGTGCAGTTATTCAGCATACTACACTTGGTCTGCATTTGTGAACTCTCTAGGAGTGAAATTAAGCTCAGAAAAATCTAAGATAACTGGCTTCTGCAATGCAATAGTAAAAGATGGTGATGATGTTGGAGCTTTTTATGATTATGATATATCAAGAAATCTAGATGGGTTTAAACATATAGGATTAGGTGAGAAAGCAGTAGCAGAAGCCAAAAGATACCTTGGAGCAAGGAAAATACCGACCCAAAGAATGAGCTTGGTGCTTGGACCTTTAGCCTCTATGAGTGTGTTAGGTGAAGTGCCGTCTGCTGCTAATGCAGAAGCTGTGAGTAGAAAAAGATCATATTTGATTGGTCTGGAAGGAAAAAAAGTAGCATCTGAGATTGTTACTATTGTTGATGATCCATTGATAGATTATGGCATCAATTCAAGAAGTGCTGATGGAGAAGGAACACCTACGAGATGCTGTC
>JBDNDK010000267.1:0-2680 GCA_046719185.1 Armatimonadota bacterium | reverse complement strand
GGCCAACGCAATCCTAGAGCTGGTTAATTTATGTATAGAGTAGTATTTCTTCCTTCTGAAATTTCAGTGGAAGTAGAGGAAGGGACCTTAATATCTGAGGCTGCTATTAAGGCTGGAATAGAAGATTTTCACTTGCCTTGTGGAGGCAAGGGTACGTGCGGTAAATGCCTTGTTGAGGTTGTGAGTGGAAGTTATCAACAGCTCAGCACTTCAACATTTGATAAGGCAATAGCAGGTGGCGGTCTTGTAATGGCTTGTCAAACAAAAATTAGGGAAGATATTGTTGTAAAACTCACCCAAAGCCACTCAGCAACAATGAAGGTTTTGGGTGATAGTCATTTATTGGTGAGTGAAGATTTGCTTCCTAATCAAGAATCAATTACACCACTTGCAAGAGTAGAAAAAATTACTGTTCCTCCAGCTTCAATTGAAGAACACTATTCAGATTGGCAGAGGTTGGTTAAAACTCTAAATCCTGATGGTCATTATTCTGATGTTGTAACAGATATTAATCTTCTATGGTCACTTGCTGAGGCTCTAAGAGAGCAAGATGGCAAGGTTACCGTTTTGGTGCAGGAGGAAAATAGGAATCTAAGAGTTTGTGAGATTCATTCTGGTCACATAGATATAAACATCTATGGAATTGCAGTTGATATAGGCACTACTACAGTTGCAGTGCACTTGGTAGATTTATCCAATGGTAAAGTATTAGACTCCAGAACTTCTTATAATTTGCAGATAAGAAGAGGTGCTGATATTATCAGCAGAATAGATTATGCTAAAACTCCAAACAGAAGACTAGAGCTTAGAAATTTAATTCTAGAAACTATAAATGAGCTTTTAGATAATATTATCATGGATTTATCTCTCAATCCAAACAGCATTAGAGCAGGATTCTTGGTTGGCAATACAACAATGATTCATCTGCTTTTGGCATTGATTCCAAAGTATATAAGAGAGACACCTTATGTGCCTACTGTAAATAATGTTCCTGTTTTGAATGCTAGTGATGTTGGTTTGATAATAAATCCTCAGGCAGTGATAAATTTTTCGCCTGGTGTAGGAAGCTATGTTGGCGGAGATATTACTGCAGGATTGTTATGCACAAATATACCAAAGCAGAATGATGAGGTAGCACTTTTCTTAGATATAGGCACAAATGGTGAAATTGTGCTTGGTAATGCAGATTGGATGGTTGCTTGTGCATGCTCTGCTGGACCTGCATTTGAAGGTTCTGGAATCAAATGTGGAATGAGAGCAATCTGGGGTGCTATTGAATATCTAGAAATATCTGAAGATGGCAAAGATGTTAAATTTGATGTGATTGGTGACGGCAAGCCTGCTGGAATATGCGGAAGTGGACTTATATGTTTGTTAGGTGAGCTTCTCACTAAAGGTATCATAGACCAAATGGGTAATTTCAATACTGAGATTAATTCAGATAGAATTATAAAGACAGATAGCTCTGCTGGTTTTGTTCTTGAATGGGGAGAAAATACTGCAGATGGAAATGATTTAATTATTACTGAACCTGATATAGAAAACTTAATCAGAACAAAAGCAGCAATATATGCAGCTTGCTATTTGATACTCAAAAATGTTGGTATTGATTGGTCTTGTGTATCTAAGATAATAATAGCAGGTGGATTTGGTAGATATATACATATACATGATGCTGTGCTAATTGGTCTGTTGCCGGATTTACCTTATGAGACATTTAGTTATGTTGGAAATTCTGCATTAACAGGTGCATACATTGCACTTTTAAGCAGAGATTCTAGAGTTGAGTTATCTGAGATTGCAAACAAAATGACTTATATTGATTTGAGTAGTGATTCTGGATATATGGATAGCTATGTGGCTGCATTATTCTTGCCTCATACAGATATGAGTTTATTTCCCAATGTTGCAAAACATATCTCAATTAAGAAAACAAGCGTTTGAAAGCATTGTTTCGGGAATATATTCCCAAAAAGCTTTAAATAAAAAAACAAACCTAGGGGGTTAAAAAATGAAGAGTCTGTTAGAAAGACTTGCTGATGGTGAAATACTTATTTCAGATGGTGCGATGGGTACATTTTTACAGGCAAAAGGATTACAGCCAGGTGAGTGCCCAGAGGCATGGTGTGTATCAAGACCAGAGGATGTAAAATCCATTGCTGAGGCATATATCAATGCGGGTAGTGATATGGTGGAAACAAATTCATTTGGTGGAAGCAGCTACAAACTAAAAGAGTATGGTCTTGAAGATAAAGTTGTTGAATTTAACAAAGCAGCAGCAAAGCTTGCAAAAGAAGCTGCTGGAGATAAATGTTATGTGGCAGCATCTGTTGGACCAACAGGGCAGATAGTGGAAGATGAAGGTGGAATGGTTACACCTGAGGATTTATATAATTCTTTCAAAGAGCAAGTAATTGCTTTGGAGGAGGGTGGTGCTGATGCATTGTGTATAGAAACAATGTCCAGTATCACAGAAGCTGTGCAGGCAATTAAGGCTGCAAAGGAAAATACAAAACTCCCTGTGATAGCAACTTTCACATTTGAGCCGGGTGCTAGAGGATTCAGAACAATGATGGGTGTTGACCCTGAAACAGCAGCAAAGGCTGCAGTTGAAGCTGGTGCTGATATAGTTGGTGCAAACTGTGGAAATGGCATTGAAAATATGATTAAGATTACAAAA
>JBDNDK010000266.1:0-2690 GCA_046719185.1 Armatimonadota bacterium | reverse complement strand
ACAGTCAGCCTTAAAACACTTGGCTTGCTCAGTTTAATGGGTGCAAGTGGTATGCATGTTCCTGCATTGCCCGGTACAGAGCTTGCAGTATTTTCTGAGATATTTGCAGATATCGGAGATGAACAAAGTATAGAACAGTCATTATCTACTTTTTCTGCACATATGAAAAATATAGTCAAGATTACAAAGGGATCCACCTCCAATTCATTAGTGCTATTTGATGAAATTGGTGCTGGCACAGACCCACAAGAAGGCTCTGCTCTAGCAAAGGCAATTATTAGCTACTTATTAGAAAAAAATTGCAGGTTGGTGGCTACTACACATTATAGTGAACTGAAAGAATATGCCTATGTGATAGATGGACTAGAAAATGCTAGTGTTGATTTTAATATTGAGACTTTAAGACCAACATATAAACTAATGGTAGGCATACCAGGCAGTTCTAATGCATTTTCTATTGCTCTTAGATTAGGACTTAATCCAGAAATAATTGAGTCTGCAAAAAACAATCTTGGTGAGAGAGCTGAAATTACAGAAGAATTGATAAAAAGGATTCAAGACACACACAAAGAAGCACAAGAAAAAAAATTGCAGGCTGAATTAATGTCTAAGGATGTTGAAGAGCTTAGAAAAAGATACGAATCTAAACTAAAAGACATAAATAAAGTAAAAGGCAAAGTGGCAAAGAGAACTAAAAAGAAAGCTGAAAATCTGCTGGAAAACTACACAAAAAGGCTTGAAGAGACTCTTGCAAAACTTGAAACTAAACACAAAGACTCTTCTGAAGCTCAAACATTAAGAAAACAAGCTGAAAATCTGTTAGAGAAAATAGAATCTAAAACAAAAGAGCAAGAAAAAGAAGAAGAAATAAAAGATGAGGCATTGCCTGCTAATTTTATTATCAAACCGGGTGTTAAAGTAAAAATTGCAGAGTTTAATCAAGATGGAGAAGTAGTTTCACATCCAGATGATGAAGGAAATGTAGTAGTTTTAATTGGAGCGATGAAATTTACAGTAAATGTGAGTTCTTTAAGAAAATCATCATCAAAATCTCAATTAAAAACAAAAACTACATCAACAGTACAAAGCATAGGATTTGAAAAGGCAAAATATTTTAATCCAGAAATCATGCTAAGAGGAATGAGAGTAGAACCTGCAATTTATGAGCTTGATAAATATATTGATGATGCAATTGCTGCAGGTGCACATAGTGTAAGAGTGATTCATGGGAAAGGCACAGGACAAATGAAGAAGGCAGTTTGGGAATTTTTGAAAAACCATAAAGGTGTTAGCTCTTTTAAATTTGCTGAACAGTCTGATGGAGGCAGTGGAGCTACTATAGTTTTCTTAAAATAAGGAAAATACAAATGCAGTTATCTCAAAAACAAATAGATATTCTTATAAAATCTGCAATTTCAGCAAGAAAGAATGCATATGCTCCCTATTCTAATTATAAAGTTGGGTGTTCAGTATTGGTACAAAGTAATAAAATATATACAGGATGTAACGTAGAAAATGCTTCCTATGGATTAACTGTTTGTGCCGAGAGAGTTGCAATATTGAAGGCTGTTTCTGAGGGCGAAAAAGAAATAACAGCTCTTGCAGTTGTTGCAGAAGAAGAAAAAATAGTAAGCCCATGTGGAGCATGTCTGCAAGTGATGGCTGAGTTCTCAAGTAAAGATGATGAACTTATAATAATTGCTTGCAACCTGAATGAAAAATATGGAATATCACTGCTTTCAGACTATCTGCCAAAGCAGTTTGATCTACAGTAAAAGTAATAAATTGGAGGAAATAATTGAAAAAGGCAATTCAGTTTGGTGCTGGAAATATTGGAAGAGGATTTATTGGTGAACTTTTTATTGAAGCAGGTTTTGAAGTTGTGTTTATTGATGTTGATGATACTATAGTAAATTTGATGAATGAAAGAGGAAAATATACCGTTAGAGCTGTATCTGATACTTCTGAAGATTTAATACTGACCAATGCAAGAGCTATACATGGAAAAGAAGTTGAAAAAATTGCTGAGGAAATTAAAACAGCAGATATTATGGCTACTGCTGTTGGAGCTAATGCAATTAAATATATTGCCCCTACAATTGCAAAGGGAATAAATGCAAGAGCAGATGCTGATATAAAAACACCAATAAATATTATAATATGTGAAAACCTGCAAGGTGCAGAAAAAATATTAAAAGGACTTGTGCAGGATTCATTAGATTCAAAATATCATGAATATTTAGATAATTATGTTGGATTTGTGATGAGTGTTGTTGGAAGAATGGTTCCTATTATGACTGAGGAACAAAAGAAAGAAGATGCATTACTGGTGATTGTTGAGCCATATAAGCATCTTCCAATAGATAAAAATGCTATTAAGGGTGATTTTCCTGATATACCAAATATTGAGCTTTGTGGAAACTTCCAAGCTTTTGTTGATACAAAACTTTATACTCATAATGCTGGGCATGCTGTGGCAGCATATTTAGGGTATCTTAAAGGATATGAATATATCTATGAAGCAATGGCAGATGAACTAATAAAAATCACTGTTAAAGCTGCATTAGAAGAGACAGGAAAAGGTCTTATTGCTAAACACAATTTGGACCCACAAAAACATCAAGACCATATTGATGATTTATTATATAGATTCAGAAATAAAGCACTGAGACGGTACAGCCGGTTGCAGC
>JBDNDK010000265.1:0-2702 GCA_046719185.1 Armatimonadota bacterium | reverse complement strand
ATATTTATAAATATTTATATATAACTTTCCTTTTGCAGCACTTTCTGTTATTAACAGAGGAAATTATGGCAGCAAACCTTCCTCCATTTATTAACAGCTTATCTCCCCTTCCCATTTTTACAAATGGTTTTATAATTATAATATCTTGATACCATGTGAATTTAAGTATGTCAACTGTAAATTATAAATTCTAAAAATAATATTTGTTTACTGCTAATATCTGCAATGATAAAATATAATTGCAAAGGAAATATAAAATGTCTCAAGATAAAATAGTAGTAAGCGGTGCTAGACAGCACAACTTGAAAAATATAACAGTTGAAATACCAAGAGATAAGCTTGTAGTAATCACTGGTCTTTCTGGTTCTGGTAAGTCTTCACTAGCATTTGACACAATTTACGCTGAAGGACAAAGAAGATATGTGGAATCTTTGTCATCTTATGCAAGGCAGTTTTTGGGTCAGATGGATAAACCAGATCTAGATGATATCACAGGCCTTTCTCCAGCAGTTTCTATTGATCAAAAGTCCACAACCAGAAACCCAAGATCCACAGTCGGTACTGTTACTGAAATTTATGATTATATGAGACTTTTGTTTGCCAGAGTTGGTCACCCTCATTGTCCTGAATGTGGCAAAGAAATAGCTCAGCAGACAGTTCAGCAGATAACTGACACCATAATGAGTCTTGAAGAAGGAACTAAAATACAAATTTTAGCCCCATTGGTTAGAGGGAAAAAAGGTACCTATGGGAAGCTGTTTGAAGATGCTTCAAAAGAAGGATTTGTGAGAATGAGAGTTGATGGAGAAATAAGAGAGCTCTCTGAGGATATTCAGCTTGATAGATACAAACAGCATAACATTGAGATAGTTGTTGATAGACTTATTGTTAAAGAAGGAATTGAAAGAAGGCTGACTGATTCACTTGAAACAGCCCTAAAAAAAGCAGACGGCAGAGTGGCAATAGATATAATTGATGGTGAAGAAATGGTCTTTTCTGAACACTTTGCCTGCAGTGAATGTGGTATCAGTTTTGAAGAACTTGCACCTAGAAATTTCTCATTTAATAGTCCTTATGGTGCTTGTCCTGTTTGCCATGGTCTTGGTTTTGATAAAAAAATAAATCCTGATTTACTCATACCAGACAAAGAAAAATCTATCAACCAGGGTGCTATACTACCTTTATCTAAAGGTACACAAGAATGGACAATGGCACTAATTAGAGGAATTGCAGATACTTTTGGTTTTAATCTGAAAACACCTATAAAAGATCTGACAGATGAGCAATTGAATGTGCTTTTGTATGGTTCTGATATTCCTGTGGAGATTGAATACAAGGGTAGATTTAGAAGTGCATCCAGAAGATTTACTGCAAGATTTGAAGGAGTGGTGAACACTCTGATGAAAAGATATTCTGAAACATCATCAGATTATATAAAAGAAGAAATAGAACAATATATGTCTGAAGTGCCCTGCCCTGCTTGCGGAGGCAAGAAGCTAAAACCAGAAAGTCTTGCTGTAAAAATTGCAGGGTTAAATATTGCTGAAGTTGCTGAAATGCCGGTTGATAAATCCTATGAATGGTTTGAAACATTAAAACTTTCCGAAAGAGAAACAATCATTGCAAACCAAGTGATAAAAGAAATTAAAGCAAGGCTAAAATTCTTAATGGATGTTGGTTTGAATTATTTAACCCTAGACAGAGCTGCAGCAACTCTTGCTGGTGGTGAAGCACAGAGAATAAGACTTGCAACTCAAATTGGTAGCGGGCTTATGGGTGTATTATATATTCTTGATGAACCAAGTATTGGACTCCATCAAAGAGATAATTTAAGACTGATCAATACTTTGATAAAACTAAGAGACTTAGGCAACACAATTATTGTAGTCGAACATGATGAAGAAACAATGAGACTAGCTGACCATATAATTGATATTGGTCCTGGTGCTGGAGAACATGGTGGGCAAATAGTTGCTGAAGGCAATATTGAAACAATAAAAAAAGTAAAAGAATCAATAACAGGACAATATTTAAGCGGTAAAAAAAGTATTCCTACCCCTCTTATAAGAAGAACTCCAAACGGTAAATATCTTGAATTAATAGGAGCTAGTGAACACAATCTAAAAGATGTAGATTTGAAGATTCCATTAGGAGTTTTTACTTGTGTTACTGGTGTTTCTGGTTCTGGGAAAAGCACACTTATACAGGAAACTCTCTATCCAAGATTGGTTTATGCACTAGGCGGCAATTATAGAGTATGGGGTAAACACAAAGAAATTAAAGGCATTGAACATATTGACAAGGTAATAGATATTGACCAGTCACCTATTGGCAGAACTCCAAGGTCAAACCCAGCTACATATACTGGTGTATTTGATATGATTAGAGAGCTATACAGCCAAGTGCCTGAATCTAAAGTCAGAGGATATACCCCGGGTAGATTTAGCTTCAATGTAAAAGGTGGAAGATGTGAAGCTTGCAAAGGTGATGGAATTATAAAAATTGAAATGCAATTCTTGCCTGATGTATATGTGCCCTGTGAAGTATGCAAAGGAAAAAGATACAACAGAGAAACCCTTGAAATAAAATATAAAGGAATGTCTATTGCAGATGTATTGGATATGACAGTAAGTCAAGCTCTTGAATTTTTTAAGCATATTCCCAAAATCACAAGAAAATTCCAGACATTGCATGATGTTGGT
>JBDNDK010000264.1:0-2716 GCA_046719185.1 Armatimonadota bacterium | reverse complement strand
ACAGCGTATTTTATGCTAAACACTAGTACTTATTTTTTTTTCCATTTCAAAAATTGCACTTTTAATTGTTCCTACTATATCACCATTAACAGCATCTCTTGCTGCTCTTACAGCATTTGTTACTGCTCTTGCATTGGATCTGCCATGTCCTATAATGCAAACACCATTCAAGCCTAATAATGGTGCACCACCATACTCACTATAATCCAATTTCTTTTTAATTCTACGAAACATTGGAGTAAGTAACACTAATGGAATCCAAGCAAAAGGATGAGATTTTAAGTCTTCTTTGATAACATTACTCACATATTCTACTATACCTTCACCAGTTTTTAATGCAATATTTCCAGAAAAACCATCAGTAACTAATACATCACAAATACCGGTGAATAGATCTCTTCCTTCAACATTTCCAACAAATTGAAGTCCACTTTTTTCTATAGCTTCATATGCTCTCTTTGTAACATTGTTACCCTTGCATTTCTCTTCGCCAACTGAAAGAAGTCCAACTCTGGGATTTTTTATATTCAGAACTTTTTCTGAATATACACTGCCCATAACGGCAAACTCTTCTAGATTTTCAGGTCCACAATCTACAACAGCACCAGCATCAAGCATCACTACCGGCCCACTTTTACTAGGCCAAACAGTGGCTATAGCAGGCTTATCAATACCTTCAATCCTTCCAAGTTTCAAAGTGGCAACAGTCATTGCAGCAGCAGTGTTGCCAACACTAACCATAGCATCAGCTTCACCATTTTTTACCATATCAGCAGCAACTACAACTGAGGCATCTTTTTTTGTCCTCACTGCAGCCGCATTTTCACCCATTTCTATTTTTTCAGTTGTATGTCTTATGGTAATTCTTTTGCTTCCAGAGTGTTTACCGGGCAAACATTCTGCTATTTCAATCTCATCTCCAATTAAAACAACATTAATCCCAAAGTGGTCAGCAGCATGTGCTGCTCCTTTCACTATTTGATCCGGAGCAAAATCGCCACCCATTGCGTCAACGGCTATAATCATTAAAGACTTTCCTTCCAGCTCATTGGCAAAAAGATATTAAATGATAAATCTTTACACAAGACAATACATACAAATGTTGAGATATTTCATAGAATAGTTCATGCGGAAATCAACCCCCATCAGAGCATTTTACTACATAAGTTAGAAGCAATGATGAGGGTTGGAAAATTATTTTGATTCACTTTTTCCGCTTACTTCAATTACTTTTTTCCCTCTGTAAAAACCACAAGATGGGCATACATGATGATAAAGAACAGGCTCATCACAATTTGAACATTTTGAAATTGTAGGCACATCAAGTTTATAATGTGTTCGTCTTAGCCTTGTTCTTTGATTGGAATGTCTTCGTTTTGGTAAAGGCATTTCTTTCTCCTTATTTCATTAACTGACAGATAACTATTATACACCATTTGTCAAATGATCTGTTTACCCGTCTTCAGAATTTTCTTCTTTAAGCAAAAATTCCAATTTTGCAAATGCAGGATTTACACTCTCTTCCTTGCATTTGCAATCTTCAGAATCAAGCTCGCTGCCGCAAATACTACATAAACCCTTGCAGTCCTCTGAACATAAAGGTTTGATTGGTAAAGCACTAATAATTGCTTGCCTTAAGTATTCACCAAGATTAAATATATTATACTCAAACAGCGGTTCTTTATCATCTCCAGGCAGTTCACCAAGCTGTTCCTCTATCTCATCTTTTCCACCAACAAGTGGAAGCAGCTCATCAATATCTTGTTCTATATTATAACAAAAGCTTTTCAAACACCTTGCACATTCAACTAAAACTTCAGCTTTGAAACTGCCTCTAACAATTATGGCACTGCCTGTATTTGAAAAAGAAAATCTGCCAGTAATGGGTTTATCACATTGACAATCATCATTATCAATAATCTTAATTGCAGGCTCATTTAATTCATAAGATATTTTCTTGCCTACATTTGCTGCAATCTCATTCAAGTCAAGTTTCATTTACTTTTACCGAAAATTTTAAGAATTGATTACCTCAGCTGTTTGTCTTGCAATCATCACTTCTTCATTTGTGGGTATTATATATATTTTAACAGCACTATCTGATTCATTTAATTCACTAAGACCCTTTGCTTCTGCATTAACAGCCATATTCAGTTTGGCACCAAGATATTCAAGACCACAAACAGACTGAGCTCTCACATATGCACTGTTTTCGCCAATTCCACCAGTGAATACTATTGCATCTACTCCACCCATCACTGCTGCATAGGCTCCAATATATTTCTTTATTCTGTAACAGAAAATTGCCAATGCAAGCTGTGCTCTTTTAGCACCTCTATCTGCAGCTGCTTCAATATCTCTCATATCTGAGGATATTCCCGAAACTCCTAAGAGTCCACTCTTCTTGTTTATTATGTTATCTAGCTCTTTACTATCACATTCAAGTTCTCTTTGCAAAAATAATACAATAGCTGGGTCAATATCACCAGCTCTTGTTCCCATCACAAGACCTTCTGCAGGTGTTAATCCCATGCTTGTATCAACAACATTCCCACCCTGTATAGCAGTAATAGAACAACCATTACCCAAGTGACATGTTATTAATCTGCTTTCATCTCTATCAATACCACTTTCTGCAAGCATTTTCATAGCAATGTTGCTTACATATTGATGACTTGTGCCGTGAAAGCCATATCTTCTTACTCCAAAATCCATA
>JBDNDK010000263.1:0-2745 GCA_046719185.1 Armatimonadota bacterium | reverse complement strand
TGTTGAACCATCTGTCCATTCAAAGCTAAAATCTGGTGCAGGCTTATCTTCAAGTCTTATAATTTTAGGCTCTTCATATTTTTTTACATTTTTTGGTGGAGTGAATGAAAAAGTGCCAGCTTTTATTGTTGGATTAGCCTCAAAACTTGACACATTCCCTGTGATGACTGTTTTCATTGTGTGTGTTTTGTTCTTATCATCTTTAGCTTTTGCAGTAAGCACAGCTTCATTTTTATACACCACTCCATCAGATTTACCAATCCACAGCTTTTGAACAAGACCCAAATCACCAGAGTTTTTCTTATCATTTTTCATTGAAAACTCAATTACATATGTATCTTTATTATTCACTTTGTCATCTTTAAGCATTTTGAAGTTTGTTAGAGCAGGTTTGTAATCAGTTCTTAACAGCAATCCCAATGTGCCAACTCCCAGCCTTGAGTTGACAAGAGATTCCAGCATCTCATCTTTGAAATTAGTTGAATCATATACTTTGGCTTTCTTATTATATTGATAAAATTTTTTGCCATCAGATACCATTTTTTCATTTGGGCTGTCAATGACTAGTTTATTAGGTCTTTTGAAAATAATCGTAGAAGATTCTGTTTTCATCTCATCTGCTTTGTTACCATCAACATAAGCAACAACTCTTGAATTGCCCTTTACTATGGCTGAATCTACTGATGCATATAATGTCTGAACTATATCAAACAGTTCTTCTGCTGTGGGAGTTTTTGATTGGATATCCTTAATTACTTTTTTATTTGAATTTGGCTTTACTTCATTTGGTTTGATAGTTGGCAGAGCATTATTTTTTTTAAGATTTTCAATAGCTAATGGATCTGCTAGAGGATCATTTTGTTTTGCAAGAGCTTCTAAATCTAAAATCTCAGATGATGAAATTGATTTTTTTTCTTTATTTTCTTTATTCTCTGTTTTTTTAGTTTCTTTTTTTTCTTCTTTTGCTGTTTCGGTTACTTTTACTTTTTGTGTCGCATTACTTACAGGTTTTTTGCCTTTGTTTGAACATCCAAGACTGAATATTAATATAAAAACAGTCAAAAAGACTACTAATTTCTTTACATAACAACTTAACATTTAATCAGCTCCTATGGGCACAAGCATTTTATATGATACTAATAAGGTTGGTCTCAAAATAAAGAATTCTGTGTCATTCTGAGCGATTGCGAAGAATCTTTGTATTATTTCTATTTGTCGCTTTGAACTTTAGAATGACATTATTTATCTTATGAGATATCCCCTTACAGCTTTCTATACTTACGGTTTCATATATACTATTGTTCCACTTAAATAAAGATAAGATTATTCCACAGTCAGCCCATTTTCTATTGGTTTAGGAGTAGGTGTCTCTTCTTTAATAGGAACTGGTTTTATAACTTTTATATCAATTTCTGCAGATTGGTTTCCATACATCACACCAAGCTTGCCTTTTCTTTCTTTTGTTGGAGTGAAATAACCTTGTTGATTTATAAACCCAACACCACCTTTTGTACCCCATATTATTTTGCTTAGTTGTTCATCAGTCAGCATCTGTGCCTCATCACTCCATACAAGAAACTGTTGTATGCCAGCACCAATTTCAAAAGTCATAGGATTTGTTTCAGCAGCAAATGATAGTTTATCAAGAGTGTCATAAATCTGTGGTTTTGCATAAACAAGCAAAGCATTTGCAACTGGTCTTTCTGAACCTTCAGATGGACTATTTATTATCCATCCACCAATACTCATAGAAGTTGAGCCACCGCCATCAAGGTTCATTGCATTCACACAGCCTATTTTCAGCATATAATTAGCAAGTTCCTGCAGTGTCATTCCTCTGCTTATGCTTTGTCTTCCATCAACAGTGAGCAATATTAATTTATTGTCTTTTGTAACACCAATTGCAGTTCTTGGATGTCTTCTATTTGAAAAAGAATCATTAAAACCTTGAGCAGACCAGTCAACATACACAGTGGAATCTTTAACCAGCATAGGACCACCACCAACTGCCTGCTGAACTTTTGAAAAATCATTTCCCTGAGTACTGCCAATGTCAACTCTAATTACAACAGTATCACCAGGTTTTAGGTTCTCTTTCAAAAACCAAGCAGCCGGTCCACCAGATGATAAAACCCAACTGCCAGCAGGAATTACAGTGTTTGTAGCATTTTCATAAACTGCATTTACAATACATTCAATATCAGTTCCAATTTTAAGAATGTCCTCCTTAGGAGTTATCACAATCTCAGTGCCCTTAAATTTGCTCATTGTATGCGTGCCATATCTGCCAGTATAAAGCAGCACTTGATTGGTTTCTCTGCCTCTGTTTATGCCGTCTATTTGTCTTGAAATTCTATTTGATAGAGTAATGCTTGTTCTATATGTAGGTATATCAAAAAACACTTGATTTGTATCTGTTATTGCAGCAACAGATCTGCCATAAAATATTTCACTAACCATCTCTCCATCAATTATGCACAATCCTAATGGGTCACCTGTGTATGGAAAATAGTCTGCATTTATTCCTGCAAGTGCATTTTTTCTTGCAACCATTGCACTTACAATCTCTCTGCCCTTTAATACATCATTTGTCATAACAACATCTTTTGCTAGAGCAGGTGCAATCTTTACATTTTTATTTGCAAGGTCAATAGATATATATGTAATTATTTGTTCGGAATCTTTTTGGAAGATTATATCTTGGGTTAGACTAACTCCATCAGCTAGAGGTTTTATTATAGGATA
>JBDNDK010000262.1:0-2755 GCA_046719185.1 Armatimonadota bacterium | reverse complement strand
TGTAAACATTAGAAAATACATATAAGGCCATTGCTGGAACTCATCAGTTATCATTGAGACAAGAACCCCTATATTAAATGCAACAGCTAATGCTAATACATCAGATCCTATATACTTATTTCTTTTCATTTTTCTTTTTATTATTAGCAAGTGCCTAATAAAAGAAAATATACACCCATAAAAAAGAACTAAACCAATTACTCCTAGTTCAGTTGCTACTAGTAATGTCTCATTATGTGGTCTTGCTCTATATGTAACCAAACCAGATTGATCTCTTGAAGCTAAATGCTTATATGATGCATATTTGGGAATATTTTCTTGATTTTTATACATTCCTACACCAACAACAAAATTATCTAGGAACATATCTATATTAGTTTTAAATGTCACCATTCTTGACTGGTCTGTTCTTGATTCCATTCTTGCTTGAATCTTAGGACTAGAAAGTATTATTGGTGTTAAAAAAATAATTGATACGGAAAGAATTAGTGAAACAGTAACATATGCTTTTTTTGTTTCTTTAGCCAAAAATGCCATCACAAAAATTGCAACAACATAAGAAATATATGGACCTCTTGTAAATCCATAAAATAAACCTAAAGCAAGAACTGGCAGCATACTATATAATGCAAATTTTATTACAGCTCTTTTTTCCCAGAAGGCTTTATATATAACAATTAAGGTAGCAAGCATTATACCATTACCATATAAGTAATAATGGCCAGCAGGTCCTGTTGCTCTTCCACCCTCTACATCAGAACCAGCACCATACAAGCCAATACTCCTTCCAGCTAGTACACTATACCACACTTGTTTTGTATGATGTTCATATATGCCAAATACAGCCCATATAATCCCAACAAACATCATACCAGTCAATAGCCAAGATATATGTCTTTCAGTATTTATTGTTGCTTTTGCTAGATAATATATAACAAGTGGTGTTAAAAGTAGCTGCGAATAGAACCATCTTTCGGGAATATTCTCAGTATTTCTAATTATCATTGCATAGATAAAATATCCAATAAGATACCATTCAGCACTATTTGGAGCCCTTAACTTTTTTTTGTCTGCAAGAAATTTAAATATTAAAACTCCAAGAAGTATTGTCAAAACAACCAGATTAAACTCAATCTTAAAATTTGTAAAAGGTGTCACAAGCACTCTTGCAAATGGAGATAATAATAACCAATAAACAAATCCCCATGTTGGAGATTTCACTATAATTATTATCCCAATACATACAACATATACCAATATCAGTAAATACCATTGACCCGATATTATAAACCTAGCATTTCCTATCTGAAGAAGCACAAAAGCAGAGACACCAGTAATTACAAGAACATATCTAATAATTTTTCGCCATATTGGGGCAATTTTTGTTCTAATGGGAAGAGCAGATATACCAACTGTTGCAGGTACACTTACCAAGATACGAGAGCTATTTATAAAAAAACTCTGAATAGCAATAATTATATTTTTTATGAATCTCATTAATTAACCTAAAATCATATTGAAGTGTTACACTAATGTATCGGAATTCTACAATGTTTTAATTATACCACTTACATACTTCTTTATAAATTATATACGCAATTTTAACAGCACCAATTCCAATTCCATACACAAAAACTAATAATTATAGTTAGTATTCCAATTTTTTGATATAATATCATTTAATTATATATTTCAAAACATTCTTCTGAACATCAAGAGGCATACAATGAGCAATCTTTCTGATAATTTTGCAATTTTAGTTAACTCAACAGATTCATTTGATTATTGTTGGGAACCATTTTTTAAGCTGTTTGATAAATATTGGCCAGATTGCAAATTGCCAATCTACCTAAATACAGAAACAAAAAATTTCTCATATCAAAACCTAGATATTAAATGCACAAAAGTTGCAGAAAAATATACAGGGAATGGTAAACCACCATGGGGATGGTGCCTTATTGAATGTTTAAAATCCATAGATGCTGATGTGATTCTATATCTACAAGAAGACTATTTCTTAAATGACTATGTGGATATTGAGCAATTAGAGGATTTTGTTGGCATAATAAAAAATAGAAAGTGGTCTTCCCAAGATTGTTCCCACATTGGACTTTCATTTTATGGTAGTCATAATCCTTATCACATTACAGAATTTCCTCTTTTGTGGGAAATTGATAGATATGCAAAATATAGAATATGCCTTCAGGCTGGCCTATGGAAAAAAAATACATTATTGAGTTATTTGAAACCCAATGATACAGGATGGACTTTTGAAACTCTAGGTAGTAATCGCACCAGAAATGATAGACTATTAACAATAAACCGCCAAATATTCAATCCTGAAGGAAGAAACATTGTCCCCTATGAACACACAGGAATAATTAAAGGTAGATGGAATAAAAAGGCTGTTTTAAACCTTTTTGCTGAAAATAATATAAGCATTGATTATTCAATAAGAGGATTCACAGATGATCCCATCGTTAAAAAACCAAGGAAGAATACAAAAACAAGGGTGTATAACTTAAAATATAGAATACTAAGAAAACTCAATGAAGATATTGAAACATTTAGATATCATAGATTATAGTGTTTTCAAAAATATATAGACAAAATACTCCAATACAAAAAACATAGAAACCAGTTTCCATATTTCAAATGGAAACTGGTTAATTATAAACTAAAGTTGTTCTAGGTATACAACTTCTTGCTATCGTATAATAATAGTAATTAAAGGTTGCTAAAATATGTGTAATAT
>JBDNDK010000261.1:0-2755 GCA_046719185.1 Armatimonadota bacterium | reverse complement strand
ATAATCCTAGAACTAAGAATTGGTCATATTTCTTACTGGATAAACTAGAAATACCAAAATGTATTTTTGCTGATATAATACAACCCGGCAAAATTATTGGCTCTCTTGAACCTAATCTTGCAAATGATCTTGGAATATCTAATGAAATTGATGTAGTAGCTCCGGCATCTCATGACACAGGCTCTGCAATTGCTGCTATTCCTGCTAGCTCTGACGGATTTGCATATTTAAGCTCAGGGACATGGTCTCTTATGGGAGTTGAATTAAAAGAACCTGTATTGTCTAAAAAAGCATACGCAAAAGACTTCACAAATGAAGGTGGAGTGAATGGAACAATAAGATTTTTAAGAAACATTATGGGTCTTTGGATTGTTCAGGAAATAAGAAAAACTTGGCTAGCTGAAGGTGATGATATAAGCTATGCTGAAATGACAAGCCTTGCAGGTGAATTGAATCATTCTGAGTCTCTTATCAATCCTGATTCACCTGAATTTTTACCTCCGGGGAATATGCCTCAGAGAGTGAAAGATTTTTGTAGTAGAACAAATCAGAAAGTGCCGGAAACTAAAGCTGAGATTGTAAGATGTGTATTAGATAGTTTAGCTTTTAAATATAGAAGCACTCTCGAAGATTTAGAAGAAGTATTAGAAAAAAGACTTGATCCTCTGCATATTGTTGGAGGAGGCACACAAAATAAACTTCTTAGTCAGCTAACAGCTAATGCAATAGGCAGAAATGTGATTGCAGGACCTGTGGAAGCTACTGCTATAGGAAACTTGCTAGTTCAGGCAATGGGGAAAGGTGTTGTTTCATCACTTGAAGAGATAAGAACTATTGTTTCAAATTCATTTGAGGTTGAGACATTCATTCCTAAACCACATTCAGAATTAGAAGAAAGCTATAAAAAGTTTTTGGATATATGCAATCAATAGATTTATTTTAGTGAATAAGTTTCGGGAACAAGTTCCCGAAACACCTCTTTTTTCCTTATTATAGACGCATTTGATATGAGTCTCTATTTTATTTCTCTACACCGCACCAGTCTATTATAAATCTAACTAATGCATCTGCTGAATCTAATATTTGTTTCCATTCAATATTTTCATTGTCAGAATGGGCTACTGAAATAGTTCCTGGACCAAATACTATTGTTGGCATATTTCCAATTCTTGAATATAATCTTGCATCACAGCTCACATTCCAGCCAAAAATCTCTGAGCCTAAATTTGCTGCATCACAAGCTTTTTTGAGAGATAAAACTGCTGGGTGATTGTAATCTGTTTCATAGGAATCATTATGTAGTTTTGGGAAAGTGAGTTTATAATGGCTTTTTAGCCACTTGTCATCTATTCTCTCAATGCAATTAAGAACATCTCTTTTGATTTGCTCCATTGATCTATTGGGTAAGAATCCAACCCCACCCTCAATCACTGATTTTGCAGCTACCATTGCAGGCCATTCACCAGAATTAAGTATTCCAATATTCACCTGAACAGGGTTTGTGTATCTTTCAAAACCTTTGTAGTTTGCACTTTCATTTATTAGCCATTTTTCATAATCATATAATGATTCAATAACTTTTATGGACATATCTATTGCAGATATTCCTTCATATTTTCTACCCATATGACATGGTTTGCCTTCTATCTCAATTTTGAACCAGATAGCTCCTCTATTTGCTGGATGAATATTAAGTTCTGTTGATTCCATTACAACAACAGCATCAGCCTTATATCCTTGCCTAATGAGAGATAATGCACCATTTCCTCCAAGTTCTTCTTCTATCACAATTTGGTTCTGAAGTAAACCTGAGAGATTTATTCCTAGTTCATTTAATACAAGATTAGTTAGCCATATTGCACACACATGACCTTTAGCATCACCTGAGCCTCTTCCATATATAAACCCATCTTTTTCAATAGGATTAAAAGCATCTTTCCAGTCTCTAGCAGGAACAACATCAACATGACTTTGCAGTATCAAGCTTCTGCCATTATCTTTATTACCTCTTTCTGCAATTAAATTTGATCTGCCATTATAATCCATATCTGTATCAGACCAACTATACTCTGGATCTTCTTTTATAGAATTTGATACTGGAATAAGAGAACAATTACATCCAGCATCTTTGAATTTCTCTTTGCAATAGTTAATTGCTTCAGCTTCATTGCCCGGAGTGCTTGGATATTTAATCAAATCAATTAAAAATTCTTTTGCTATATCTGAATTTTTATCTATTTGATGTCTAATATTATCAGTCATAAAAATACCTTCATATATATTGTGAAACAAACACATTATTATAGGATTTAATTAGATTGCGTGTCTATAAAAAGATAATATTCTGCTTGAGAATTTGGAGAAATATCAAATGATATAGAATCAACATAGCTATCTTTATCAATTTTATTTGATATACCAATGAATGGATTGCTAACTTTTAACTCTACTTTTTGATTGTTATTTGTATGTTCTATTACAGTTAACTTCATAACTCTATCATTGTCTTTTATATCTGATATAAGCAGTATTACATTTCCTTGCAATATACTTATTGTATCTTTTGGCAGTTCTTTACCGTGCTGTTTTGGCTGGGATAATATAGCTGCGTTTAATGGAATGATATTAAATATTGCATCTAAATACTTATTTTTGGTAGATTTCTGCCCATCATCTGTAGTTATCCAATATTGATAATCAAGATATTTATTTTTATTGTTCTTGATATTAGCAGTGAGTAATATACAATTTTCTA
>JBDNDK010000260.1:0-2765 GCA_046719185.1 Armatimonadota bacterium | reverse complement strand
ATTTACTTATCCATATGCTATTAATGCTGTAAAATTTACACCTGACGGTAGGTATCTTGCCTCTGGTGGAGATGACGGTGTTCCTAGATTGTGGGATGCTGAAACTGGAGAATTAGTTAGGGAATTTCAAGGGAATGACTGTAAAATATGGTCATTAGATATCAAAAATACTGGGGACATGCTTGCTATTGTTAATGATTCGTCCGAAATTTTCATTTGGAATTTGGATAATGGTGAAATAATTAAAATAATTGATTATTTCAAAGAATTCGGTGGAAGAAGTAATGGTAGATGTGTTACTTTTTCTCATAATGGTAGATATCTTGCTTCAATTTTATCACATAATGGGAAAAAAAGTACCGAACATGATCTTGTACTTTTTGATGTTAACACCTGGGACAAAATAACAAGTATAAGTGATATTGCTGTACCGTTTAACGTTGATTTCTCTCCAAACGATCAATTATTAGCAGCATCTAATTTAGTTTTTGGAGAAAAGAGAATAGCTATAGGAATTTATCAAGTACCAAAATTACAATTTTTGGGAAAATTAGATGAATATGAGAACAGCAGCAGAAGTGCAAAATTTTCCACTGAAGGAAACCTAATAGCCGGTGCCTTCTCTTCCGAACCCAACAAAATATGGAATACTTCTGATTGGAGATTGAAAAGTGAAATAGGAAAGGATGCCATTTCTGTTGCTTTTTCCCCAGATAGTAAATATGTCGTTTTTGGAATGAATGAATGGAATAAAGCACATGTGTCTATTTGGGATAATAATCAAAATAAAGAAACAAATAAAATCATCTTAGATTGGTTAGTAAAAAAAAATTTAAGTATGGATGTTGGTGATAATCCAAAATCAATTGATATAAATCAAAGTATGAATCGAATTGCTATTGCAGGAAGCATAGGTATCTACCTTCTCAACGCCAAATGGAATCCGACCTCAGTAGAAGTAGAAAGTATTCAAATACTTGAACCAGAAATATTTCCAAATCCAATGAATGGAAAAGCTATAATTAGGTTTAACTTAATTAAAACATCAGAAGTTTCTGTTGATATTTTTGACATTAATTCAAGATTAATTTCAAATCTTTATAAAGGACAACTAAATCAAGGCATTCAATCATTTGAATGGCTTGCAAAAGTTCCTAATGGAATTTACTTCGCTAAAATAAGTAGCGGTAAATCAGTTTCTTCAATCAAAATAATTGTTGAAAGATAAGGAGAAATCATAATGAAAAAATCAATATTAATAATCATCGCATTGATAATTACTTTATCGACGATAAAGGCACAAGATAAAGAGCCAAGCGCTTTATATTTTAAAATTCCACGCAGCAATGGTATATATAATTCACGATTTGATGTCGGTGATCCTGAATATAAACAAACAAAAATCATGACAGGTTGGCAATGGTATAATCATCCGAGATTGACAACAGCCTTGGATATGAACTTTGCACAAGGTTGGCAGGTAAATTATAAAGATCTTCCGGCAAATACAACTGGCAAAGAAATAAAATATATTTGGCAAATCGGCGGAAATCCAAATCCAATGTATTATTCTAATTCATTTACTTACAAGCCAACTATCAGAATAGATACAAATAGTTTTACTCCGGATACTAACGACTCAGAAAAGAATATTTGGGGCTTTCTAACAAGAAATATTCCTAATCCACAAATAGAGAACAACAAATTAGTTCTAACGACAAACTTGGCAAACGTTACTACACCTATTTTATCAAATCCTTGGAGAGGTGATAGCTATTTATCATTACCATCTGATCATAAAGAATATGATAAAGTTGATTTTAATGGTAAATATTGGAAAGTCTCCATCAACTTACGCCGACGAGATTTTATTGGCAATAATAATTTAAAAGATACTATGCCAATACTAAAAATAAAAATGCCTTATACATTAAACAATAATACAAGCAATTACATAAACTTTAGCACTAAACCAGATACCAATTTTGCAAATAAAGTCCATTTGCATTATGTTTACGATGCAGGGAATATCACTGATTTTGTAGATAGAGGATATTGTTTGGCTGAAGTAAATACAACCGGTAATGAAATAATTATAACAAGAGCTATGTTACCAAATAATAGTGATAATTTCGGACAAGATATTACATTGACATTTAGCTTTATTGCTGACGAAGAAATAGTACATGGAAACAATCCATTATTCCGTACCTCAAAAGATGACACAACGCCTGATAGAATCAAACAGCTTGGTATGGAAGTCTATTACTTAGGCAACTGCGACATACTCCTTAACTATATCCGTGTGGGCAATCCATTGAGTGACAAGATGTGGAAAGGGGGACTAGATACACTATATCAAAGAAAAATACAAGAAGGAATAGATACAATATATCAAAAGAATTACAGATTATTCCGATTTTATGGTAGAGATGAAATAGAAGATAACTATCATCTATGGGATGCTATGCGATATTTTAATAAACTCGTAGGTGGTATGATGATAATAGAAGGAAATAGTAGAGACCCAAGATATTTGTATAGAGCAGAAGCAGATTATACTTGGTTTGGTTCATTGTCAATGGGACGTTCAGCCGTTCCACATTTTAGAAGAAACGAAAATGAAATACAATGGATAGACACTAGTATTTGGGAAATTAAAACTGAGTCAAAATTAAAAAGAATGAATTCTCGATATGGTTATTATAGGGACATTTATGATAATAACAAAATATTAGATACATTATCAAATGCTTATGAATTAT
>JBDNDK010000026.1:0-19161 GCA_046719185.1 Armatimonadota bacterium | reverse complement strand
ATATTAGAATGTCCTGAAGCTGTTGCTGGAATAAAAAATGGTGATGAAGTTGAAATAGACCTTGACAATGGTACTATATATAATATAACAACTGGAGAATCATTCAAAGCAAAACCATTTCCACCATTTATGCAAAACCTCATAGAAGTTGGAGGTCTTATTAACTACACAAAAAAGAAATTAGAAGACAGAAAATAATGTATAAAATAGCTGTTTTGCCTGGTGATGGAATTGGAACCGAGATAATTCCACAGGGAGTAAAAGCTCTAAAAGCTGCTGCATTAAAACTTAATATTGACATAGAATTTGAAGAGGCTTTAATTGGTGGTGCTGCAATAGATGCAACTGGCACACCACTTCCAGAAAATACATTAAAACTCTCTTTAGAAAGTGATGCTGTATTTTTAGGTGCTGTTGGTGGACCAAAATGGGACAATTTAACACCTGTTAGTATGAGACCAGAGCCGGGAGGTCTTTTTCCATTAAGAAAAGCATTAAAAGCTTATGCAAACCTTAGACCAGTGGTTGTATTTGAGCCATTAGTAGATGCATCAAGCTTAAAAAGGGAAAAAGTGGAAGGTGGTTTGGATATTCTCTTTGTTAGAGAGCTAACCGGTGGTATATATTTTGGTGTGCCTAAAGAAAGAAGAGATATTGACGGAGAACCCGGAGCAGTTGATACTTGCACATACACTGTTAATGAGATAAAAAGAATAGCTCATATTGGTTTTAAGCAGGCTATGAGACGAAGAAAGAAGCTTCACTCAGTAGATAAAGCAAATGCAATGGAAACTTCAAGACTTTGGAGAGAAACTGTTACTGAAGTTGCAAAGGAATATCCAGAAGTGGAATTTTCAAATATGCTTGCTGATAACTGTGCAATGCAGCTTTTAAGATATCCTGCTCAATTTGATGTTATTTTAACTGAAAATTTATTTGGTGATTTGTTGAGTGATGAAGCAAGTATGCTTGCAGGTTCACTTGGAATGCTTCCATCAGCTAGTATTGGAGATGGTAAAGGTGGACTTTATGAGCCTATACATGGTTCTGCACCAGATATTGCTGGAAAAGATATGGCAAATCCTATTGCAACAATTCTCACTGCTGCAATGATATTAAGATATTCATGCAGCTTGCCTGAAGGTGCATTGCTAATAAGAAATGCTGTAAATAAAGTATTAAATGATGGCTATAGAACTGCTGATATTTCATCTGCTGGTGGAAAAGTTGTTGGGTGTAATGAAATGGGTAATCTTATTGAAAAAGCTATACTAAATTCATAGATTTATGATACAAGTGCGAACAAAAATGATTGGAGAAAGAAATGCCGAATGTAGCAATATATGATACCACTTTGAGAGATGGCACTCAGGGAGAAGGGATAAACTTCTCTGCTGAGGATAAAATAAAAGTAGCTAAAAAACTTGATGAGTTTGGAATTTCATACATCGAGGGTGGCTGGCCCGGTTCTAATCCAAAGGATGTAGAGTTTTTTGCCAGAGCAAAAGATATTCAATTTCAGAATGCAAAACTTGCTGCATTCAGCAGCACAAGAAGGGCAAAACTCACTGCAGACAGCGATCCAAATATTGCAAAGCTAATTGAGGCAGATACTCCAGTTGTAACTATTTTTGGCAAATCTTGGACATTACATGTTGATGAAGTTTTAAGGGTGAGCAGAGATGAAAATCTTGAGATTATTAGAGATACAGTAAAGTTTCTTGTTGATAATGGCAGAGAAGTATTCTTTGATGCAGAGCATTTTTTTGATGGATATAAAGATGACAGTGAATATGCATTAGAAACTTTGATTGTTGCTGCTGAGGCTGGTGCTAATGCTGTTGTATTGTGTGAGACAAATGGTGGTGCATTGCCTTGGGAAGTGGCTGAGATAGTTGAAAAAGTGATACAAAAATGCAAGGTCAAGGTTGGAATTCATGCACATAATGATTCTGAACTAGCTGTTGCAAATTCTGTGATAGCTGTAAGGCACGGAGCTAGCCATGTGCAGGGCACTATGAATGGTGTGGGTGAGAGATGTGGTAATGCAAATCTATGCAGTATAATTCCAATAATTGAGCTCAAAATGGGCAAAACGTGTCTTCCTGCTGGCAAAATAAAAGAATTAACTTCCACTGCTCATTCTATTGATGAGATTGCAAACAGAGTTCCTATTGATAGCCAGCCATTTGTTGGAGCTAGTGCATTTGCACATAAAGCTGGTGTGCATGTGAATGCTGTTCAAAAAAATTCTAGAACTTATGAGCATATGGATCCTGAATTGGTTGGAAACAGGAGAAGGGTATTAATAAGTGAGCTTTCTGGTAGAAGTGTTATATTAGAAAAAGCTGAAAAATATGATATTGACCTAAGCAGTGATAATGAGAAAGTAAAATCAGTATTAAGCAAAGTGATGAGTATGGAGCACAACGGCTATACATTTGAAGATGCTGAAGCTAGTTTTGAATTATTGCTAAAAAAAGAAATGGGTCAGTATGATAAACTATTTGATTTAATTGGATTTAGAATAATTGTTGAAAAAAGAGGACCAAATGAAGAACCTATCACTGAGGCAACATTAAAAATTGCTGTTGATGGAAAACAAGCATTCACAGTTGCTGAGGGTGATGGACCTGTGCATGCTTTAGATAGTGCGTTAAGACTTGCATTAAATCAATTCTTTGGTGAAGAATTAACTAAGATTAAACTAACAGACTATAAAGTGAGAGTTGTAAATACTAGAGCAGGAACAGCTGCTAAAGTTAGAACAATCATAGAATCAAGAGACAAAGATAATGCATGGAGCACTGTTGGAGTATCTACAAACATTATAGAGGCAAGCTGGGAAGCTCTTGCTGATAGTGTTGAATACGGAATTCAAAAACAGCTGGATAAAAAGTGAAAGTAATAATTGCAGATCAAGCAGGATTTTGTTTTGGTGTTAAAAGAGCACTTGATCTTGTTGAATCACAAATAGGGGCTCAAGAAAAAATTGCCACTCTTGGTCCCCTTATACATAATCCTCAAATAGTTAAAAGCCTTGAAAGAAAAGGTGTTAAAATTGTTTCATCTCTTAAAGATGCTGAAAAAGGTGCTATTGTTCTTCCATCACATGGAGTATCTCAAAGCACAAAAGATGAGGCAAAAGAATTGGGTTTGATTCCAATAGATGCCACTTGTCCATTTGTAGATAAAGTCCATAAAAAGGTTCAAGATTTATCTAAAAATGGATACTTTGTAGTTGTGATTGGTGATAGTGGACATTCCGAAGTGAAAGCTATAATGAGTGCTGCTGGAGAAAATGCCATTGTAATAAACTCTATTGAAGAGGCTGAAAAATTTGATTTCAAAGGTAAAAAAGTAGGTATTGTATCTCAGACAACTCAAACACCAGAGAGATTTGCAGAAGTTATAGGTGCTATTGCAAAACAGGCAAGTGAGATATTAGCATATAACACCATCTGCTATGCTACCTATGACAGACAGACAGCAGCAAGTGATCTATCAAAAAGAGTGGATTTAATGATAATAGTTGGTGGCAAAAACAGTGCAAACACAAATAGACTTGCTGAAATATGTCAAAAGACAGGTAAACCAGTATACCATATTGAAACTTCAGATGAACTTCAAAAAGAATGGTTCAATGGTGTAGAGTCAGTTGGTATAACTGCAGGTGCATCAACTCCTGACTGGATAATTGAAGATGTAAAAAATGCAATTGAGAGGCTGTCTCAATAAATGGGAGGCATAATTTCAAAAATTGAAACTGATTCAATTGCTTATGAACTAGGCTGGGAAATTGGTGATGAAGTTGTTGCAATAAATGGTCATAATCTAAGAGATATTATTGATTTTTCTTTTTATTCTGCTGATGAATACATCACAGTAACTATTAAAAGAGGCAATGAAACAGCTGATTTTGAGATTGAAAAAGATTATGACATGCCTCTTGGAATAGAATTTCAAGATATTCTATTTGATGGTATAAGAACTTGTGGAGCAAATTGCATATTTTGCTTTGTAAAACAGCTTCCAAAAGGATTGAGAAAGCCTCTATATCTAAAAGATGATGATTATAGACTATCATTTATTGATGGTAATTTTGTTACTCTTGCAAACTGCACATCTGAAGATTTAGAAAGAATTGCGGAGCAAAGACTGAGTCCACTTTATATATCAGTTCATACTACAAATTATGACCTCAGAAAAAAAATGCTTGGCAGAAAAGCACCAAATATACTTTCACAAATTGATTTTCTTAATAAAAACAGAATAACTATGCACACTCAAATAGTATTGTGCAGAGGTATAAATGATGGAGCAGAACTTGAGAAATCAATAAATGATCTATCAAATAGATATCCATCAGTTAGATCAATTGCAGTTGTGCCTGCAGGATTAACCCAAGAAAGACAATCACAAAAAAACATCAAGCCTATTGATAAATCATATTCAGCAGAAATTATATCTATCATAAATAGATACCAAAAAATCTTCAAAGAAAAATATGACACAAGATTGGTATGGGCAGCTGATGAATTCTATCTTTCATCTGGTATAAAAATACCTCCTTCAACTCATTATGAAGGCTATCCTCAATTTGAAAATGGAGTAGGGATTGTTAGACATTTTCTAAATGCTCAAAAGTCAGCATTGAAAATATTACCAGAAAAAAATCAAAAGAAACTGTCAATTATTGTCATAACAGGCATTTTGTCTGCTCAAATTATTAGAAATTTCATAAATTCTATATCAATAGAAAATTGCAGAATAGAAGTATTACCTATTAAAAATAAATTATTTGGAAGTAATGTTACTGTTACAGGATTAATAACTGGTAAAGACATTTTAGATGTTCTTAAAGATAAATCATTTGATGCAGTATTTATTCCATCAGTGATGTTAAATAGTGATAGCGTTTTTTTAGATGATTTATCATTAAAAACACTTCAAGAGGAAACAAATAATAAAATAAAAATATTTGAGCCAGAGCCTAAGAGTTTCATAAAGGAATTGTTAAGAATACTAAAAAAATAACATAATATTCAAACTTTGCGGATATTGACAAATAATGACAGTTCTTGTTGAAAATGCTCTAGAATCTAAGTAAATATTATCATAACACTCCTACATTTCGGAAGAGTAATTTAATCATTTAAGAAAAAATCATACATACATAATGACTCTTTCAGAATGATTTTAGATTGACAATTGAATAATTTAATGATAAATTGAAGATGTAGCAAATTTAATGCATTTTCAATGCAAATGTAAGTATGTCTTGTAGTAATTTATATACATATGACATATGTAAATTGGGTTGAGGTAAAAAATGAGTTCCCAAAAAGGATTTACACTAATCGAGCTTCTGGTAGTGATTGCAATTATAGCAATTTTGGCAGCAATTCTATTTCCTGTTTTCTCAAAGGCACAAGATAGTGCAAATGTGACAGCTTGTTCAGGTAATATGAAGCAGATCGGAACCGCAATTTTATTATATGCTGAAAATAACAACGGCAACTGTCCTCCATGTGGCAATATATGGCAGGTTCCACTTAACAAAAAAGCTGTGTCAAGCCCAAATGAAATATATTTGTTTGAATATTTGAGTAAATATACAATGAGTGCAGTAAATTTATCAAAGTGTAGAATCAAGCCTGCAAGAAAAGTAGGTGAAACTCTATATAATATTTGGTATGAACAAGAAACTCCTACAAAAAACAAGCCTAGCAAGTATTATGGTGCAACTTACACACCTAGCTTACACCATCATTATAAAGGGAAAAAATTGAATAATTCAAGAATACCATTAGAGTATGGTATTCTAGGATTAGGAAAAGGAACAAGAGGTGCCGGAGTCAACTTAGATACATTTAACTATAAAGCTAATTTAAGAGTAAATAGAAAAAGTGATGCATTAATACTTACTTGTCTTTCTGCATCTTGGAACTGGGTGTGGAATGAAAATAGAGATAAAGAATTTATGGATCCAGCCACCGGTAGAGTTTATGGGAGACATGGCGTTACTGGAGATAATGGTTTAGTATTGTTTGCAGATATGCATGTTAAAGAAGTCCCTTGGCATACAGTTGGTGGTTTTTGACCTCACTTAAAAAATAATATAAAATAATACATCATAAAAGCCTGTTAATATAGCAGGCTTTTTTTATATTGGAGTGTCATGTTGCCGAAAAAAAAGAAAAGCAAAATATTTAATTTTTTATTGTTTTTTACTATATCAGCCATAGTCTTTTTTATTACTTATAACCTCTCTGCAAGACAAGTAGGTATCATTGATAAATATAATGTAGATTATAAAATTATTGATTATGCAAGTGGAAAATATATTGTTAATCCTGAAATTGCAATCAATGGTTCAGAAAAATTCGATAACATAATAAATAGATTAAAACCTCTATCTGCTATTACAGGCACCTTTTATGATGCAGAAAGAAAGCCGTTGGGAGATATACTCTCAAACGGAAAAATTATAAATAGAGGTAATCAGAGGCAGGCTATTGCATTCACTGCAAATGGTAAGATTTTTTTTCTTGAAAGAAAACCAAACACAAAAATAGATTGGACCGGCTATAAATCAGGTATTGCTTGTGGACCAAGGTTAGTTAGATCTGGTCAAAAGTCAATAGATGTAAAAAAGGACGGCTTTTCTCAATCTGCTGAAACAAAAACTGCTTGGAGATGTGCTATTGGAGCTACAAAAGATAATAAACTAATTCTATGTGCTGTGTCAGATAGCATAACGCTTGACATTTTAGCAGATATTATGCTTGAACTTGGTGCTTGTAATGCAATAAATCTTGATGGAGGAAGTATGGCTGGTTTTTATTCTGATGGAGAAATAAAAGTTCAGCCAGTTCAGTCAATAAATAATGTTATTGCTGTCTATAAAAAGTGATAATATTCTATTTCTTCCTTTCTTTTATTAGCTCATTAAGCATATAAATATCTTTTTTGTCTAGTTTTTGATTATTATTTTTTGTAATATAAAATACATCTCTTGCATTATGTCCCCAAGTTGCAAGTCTAGCACTGTGAATATTCCATCCTAGTTCAGACATTTTTTTTGTTAGATAATGAAGAAGTCCTGGGGTATCAATTGCCTTCACTTCTAATACACTTTCATGTTCCGATGCATTTTCAATCAATTTAAATTTTAAATCTTCTGGTTTTATTCTTTCATTCTTGCCTGTCCTTGCAAGTAAAGTGCTAACATTTGTTTCTCCTTTCAATACTGAAGTCAGCTCTGCTTCAACCTGCCATTTTTTCATTTCTGTTAATTGTTTACCTTCAAAGTCAATATATATTGTATCAATTGCAATTTTATCTCTATTAGATTCTCTGGTGAATATTTGTGCAGCATGTATATCAATTCCTAGTGCATGTAAAACACCTGCTAAATCACTTAATAATTGCGGCCTATCCATAACAGCAATTGTAAGCTCAGTATATTGACCCATTCTGTCATTTTTTATATCAACAACAGGCAATCCATCTCTTACATTTCTAACAAATCCAATATGAAGTGCCAAATCTTCGGGTGATGTGTTTAAAAGATAACCTGCTGGCATTGTTGCACAATGTTCCTCAACATCATCAGGTGGCAATTTTGAGAGTGATAATTCTCTTTTTACAATTTTCTTATGCCTATCTAAATCTAATGTATTTTTTCTTGGTGATCTTAGTGATGACATTGCTCTCTCATGAAGCTCAAATAAAAATCTTACTTGCACTCTGCTCCAGTTTTTGGTTCCAACTGCTCTAATATCTGCAACAGTAAGCAGTAATAGCATATCAAGAAGCTGTAGATCATTTACAACAGTAATGAAATCTTGTATTGTTTTGGGCTGATTTAAGTCTCTTAGTCTTGCTGTTTCGCTCATTAAAAGATGATTGGAAACAAGAAATTCAACTCTTCTTGCGTGTTCTTCATTTAATCCTAACTTTCTGGCAAGCTTAAATGCAATTTTTGCACCTACCTCAGAATGATCAGAACTGGGATATAGTTTACCAACATCATGTAAAAGAGCAGCAATAAATAAAACTTCAAGATTTTGTATCCTGCCCAATACATCAACAAATCTTTCATCACCCTCATAGAACAATTCACATAATCTTTCAACAGCTCTCAGGCTATGTTCACCAACAGTAAATTTATGTACAATATCAGCAGGCACAAGATGCATTAATTCTTCAAATTGGGGTATAATTGCTTGAAGCACTCCCAGCTCAGACATAATTCTAAGTGTGCTTGCAGTATTAGGGCTGCTTAATGATTCTACAAAGGCTTTTCTAGCTGCACCATTAATCCTGATGTTTGATGTTGCTTCTGATATATGATTTCTAGTTTTAGGCTCAATGTCTAAATTATATTTTTGGCAGTAAACAAATAGCTTTATTACATTGCCATTCTTAAATGAAACACAGTTTGAATCAGATATATATAAATTGCCTTCTTTTGCAAATACTCCAGTTTCAATCTCAATATCCATATGTCTGCAAACAAAAGCTGTTTTTTTGAATAGGTTCCAAATAATTTCAGAGTGATGATAAAATTTACTCATAAATTTTTGAGCACTTGGGAAACCCATACTATAAGCAATTTGTCCATGCTTGCCCATTGAAAGCAGATTAACTGGTTTATTGGATATAAAATGAAGTATATTTCTTACCTTGCATATAAAATCAATAGATTCATTTAATTTCGATATTTCACTATCAGATAATACTTTCTTTCTATGTAGTTTATTTAAGGCTTTATCACCGGTGCAGTTAAATGCAATCTGAGTAATCCACCTTAAAGCATGCAGATCTCTCAAACCTCCTCTACCTTCTTTCAAATCTGGTTCTAAGAGATGTGGTGTGTTTTTGAAAAAGCTTAAATTTTCTCTTGCCATTATGTGGCTGTATATAAAATCAGCAGGACTAATTGCAGCTCTTAGTCTTTCTTGAAACATACAGCCTACTTCTTCGTTACCAGTAATACATCTAGAATCAAGCAATGCTGTTTGCACATCAAGTGGAAGATTTAGAACATCATCTATGCTTCTATAAGAATATCCTGTTTTGAGGTGAAGACTATCAGATATGTCCATTAAAAGCCTAAATGCTGTCTTAACAATTTTATCAACATCTTCTTCACCTCTATTTTTTACAATGAATGCAACATCAATGTCAGAATAAGGTGCCATTTCTCTTCTGCCATATCCGCCAACTGCAGTAACACATATTTGGTCTAATGGACATTTTGGTTGAGAAAAACACTCTCTTGAGGCAAGAGAAAAAATTGATTTTATCAGAGCATCTGTAAGATCTGAGTATAAATGCATAAGTTGAAGGCCACCTATACTATCTCTAAGGGTGGCCAACTCATTCCATTTATCAAAATATGCTTTAGCCAGTTCAGATGTGGATTTAATATCCATAAAATCAATCTGACCTGATTGCAAGCTTTTTGGTGTCATTAAAGAGCAGAGTCTCCTCTTTCTTTGGTTCTAATTCTAATAGCTTCTTCAACCTTTGAGATAAATATTTTTCCATCTCCAATTTCACCAGTGCCTGCAGCATCAGCGATAGCTTCGACAACTTTCTCTACTAAATCATCAGGAACAACAGTTTCAATTTTGGTTTTATCAACTAAGTTAACTACATATTCCTGACCTCTGTAGTATTGAGTTCTACCTCTTTGTTTGCCTGCACCAGATACGCTGGTAACAGTTATCCCTTTAATTCCTACTTCATCAAGGGCATCTTTTACATCATCTAATTTTCCCGGCCTGATGATAGCCTCTATCTTCATCATATCAGAATCCTCCTAAGAATCTCTAATTTAACCTATAAGTTATAACCAACTTCACCGTGTACAGCTATATCATAGCCTGTATCTTCATCAGCTTCTGATACTCTCAATGGAGTAAAGATGCCAATAAGTTTTATCATTATAAACGTTAATACAAAAGCAAATACAAGAACTGCAGCAATTGCTATTACTTGTTTTCCTAATAAGGTAGCACCACCGCCATAAAAGAGACCATTTGCACCAGCATCATTAACTAATGTGCTAGCAAAAAGTCCTGTAGCAAGTGCACCGAACATTCCACCAACACCATGCAGACCAAATACATCAAGTGAATCATCATATCCAAGCTTGCCTTTTGCCATTATAGCAGAATAACAAATCAAACTTACAAATACACCCATAATTAGGGCAGCAGGAATTCCAACAAAACCGCAAGCAGGTGTTATTGCAACAAGACCAGCAACAGCTCCAGATGCAAATCCTAATGCTGTTGGTTTACCTCTATGTATCCATTCAATAATCATCCAAGCAAGTCCACCAGCTGCTGCACAAGTGTTTGTTACTGCAAATGCATTTACAGCTATATCAGATGCACCTAATGCACTTCCTGCGTTAAATCCAAACCATCCAAACCATAGCAAACCTGTTCCTAAAATTGTCATTGTTAGGTTGTGAGGTTTAAATTCTTCTGTGCCGTATCTTTTTCTAGCACCAATAACTAATACTGCACATAGAGAAGAAACACCAGATATGATATGAACTACTGTTCCACCTGCAAAGTCTAATGCTCCTAATTTGAAGAGCCAACCATCTCCATGCCATACCCAGTGTGCAACAGGTGCATATACAAATGTTTGCCAAAGAATTACAAAAGCAATATATGCTTTGAAACTAATTCTTTCTGTAACAGCACCACTTATAAGAGCAGGAGTGATGATTGCAAACATACCTTGAAACATAGCAAATAGAAGTGATGGTATTGCCAAGCCATCTGCTGCTTCAAGCCCTACACCTTTTAAACCTAAATGTTCAAGAGACCCAATCAAACCAAAATGGTCGGTTCCAAAGGCTAATGAGTATCCCCATAAAACCCAAGTTACAGCACCAATACCACACATTACAAGGCTCTGCATAATTGTACCCAGAGCGTTCTTTCTTCTAACCATACCTGCATAAAATAGAGCAAGACCAGGAGTCATCAATAAAACCATAGCAGCACTTGCTAACAGCCATGCTGTGTCTCCTGTGTCTATTTCTCCACCTTCTGCAAATGCAAATCCTGTTGCTGATAATATTAGAACTAATATTGCAAACAGCAACCTTACTAAGGGTTTGGCAAATCTATTTATTCCTTTCAAGCCAATATCCTCCTTTTTAATTATAAGCTTTGATTATAGTTTAGACTGGAATTGTTTCTAAATGATTTCTTACCAGTTAACCTTAAGTTGCAATTATAAAAAGTATATTTCCTATAGTTTGAGTACAAAAACATAAAAATATTATATTTACAAAAAAATAAGCAGCATATATAATTCATATAAATGCTACTTATTTCTTACTATATATACTTTATAGGGAGGGAATGAGGTTTTCTGCTTATATCTTATCCAGAAATTGTTAATAATTGATTTCATGGATATTAAGTAGAAGAAATAAAAAGGATATCTTGCTAAATTGTTTGCTAAGATATCCTCTAGGAAGATTTAATTTATATATAACAACTAAAAGTTGTATGTTGCTGTGATACTGACAACAAAATTATCAGCTTTTAAATCATCAGCTCTAACAGATCTTCTCACACCTTTATCCAGCAGAGTGTAGTAATCTACTTGTGGTGTTAGAGTAATGTTATTTGAAAGCTCAATAGGAAGAGCAATAGATAGCATTGCATCTGCAAATCCAGCTTCTGCACTATAATAATCATTATTGTGCTTTCTATCTCCATAGGCAATTGAACCAGATACAGCAAGTGTTGCCTTATTTTCTCCCATCATAATAGGCAGTTCTTTTTCAGCACCAATTAACAAATAAAATCCTTTTGATTGTTTAATATCAAGATAGGCTCCAATAAATGGTGATATATCAGCTGAATATTTGGCTGCAAACTGCAATTCATCAGTGCTTGGTAAATTTTTCATTGTAAAAGCATGTTTGAATCCGTATGTTAATTCAATGTTTTCTACAGCATAAGAATAATATAATGTTGCTTCAGTCTCAGAAAATCTGTTTTTCATATCATTTTTATTTGTAAGGTCATAATTTGCCCATAGATTGAATCCAAAACCTTGATTGTTTTCTATGGTTAATGATGGTTGAAATACAGCATCACTATTTATTTGAAGTCCTCTATCAATGTATTGACTAAAAAAAGAGGCATCAAAAGATATAGAGAAAGGTGTATTATTTTCTGCAAAAGATAAGGTTGAGCATAATAATATGCAGATTACAAATATTGTATTTCTTAGAATCATTTACATTTCTCCTTAATTTTTATAATATCCTGATTGTATATTAGGAATGTCTAACATTATAAGCTGCAAATAATTTTAAAATCAAGTATAATCATATAAAAAATCATTTTTTTATTTGAGGATAAGAATGATTAGAAGATATAGAGTTAATGTAGAAACAGATGACAAGGGATGGGTGAAAGTAACAATTCCATCAATCCCAGAAATCCATGCAGAAGCACATACCAGAGAGCAGGCATTACAGTTTGCTGCAAATAGTGTAACCTCACATTTGAAATCGCTTGCTGCTTCTGGAAGAAAAATTCCTGATACAGACATTGATGCTATTGTTGTGGATGTCTAAAAAAATATTTTATTTATATAAATACAAAACGCCTCGAAAAAATTTTTTCGAGGCGTCCCCAGTGTGTGTGGCGTACTTCGCCTAGGAGAGAGCGGCCCACTTGAAGTGGACTCTTTTATATGACGCCGGAGCAGGGCGTCTATTGTATAAAAACTTTGCTCATCACTGCCCGTGTTTCTAGGCATGCCACATACACTTTATAGGAATGGTGGACTTACATATATAAATACTGCATAAACCGTGCCATTGTATATTTTTTTGTGATAAAAATTGATGAAATTATTTTTTGAGGAATTAAAAATTTCTGCAAAACTAGTTGAGTTCAAATATCTACAAAATTCAATTAGATACAAGAGGGAATAATTTATCCCTTAATATGTTGAGTTAATATATACTGTCAATCTATTTACAACAAATATGTAATTTATGCTGCAATCTTTGTATTATTATTATCATTATCTTGAATAGCAACTTGATGAAGATATAAATTTATTAGAGCTGTTTTTGCTGGTAGATAAGTTGGATTTAGCTTTACAGCATTCTTATAACATTCTCTAGCCTCTTCTATTAATTCTAAGGCTTCATAAGTTTGCCCAAGATTATAATGAATTGCAGCTGAATCAGGCCTTAATTCTCTTGCCATTGAAAATGCTTTCACAGCATCTTCATACCTCTCAAGATGTGCATATGAAGCTCCCAAATATAAATATGCTTCATATGAGGGAGCTACACCACTACATACTTTTTCTAATTGTTTTATAACCTCTGAAAAGTTACCTTCTTTAAAAAGCCTTATGTAATCCTTCATCAAAACCACCCATCTTGCTCATATACTCCAATATTGTTTACCATAGTCAACTAGCATATAAACTATAAAAATTAACTACACAAAAAAAATTATAAATAATCTACATAGAGTATTTATAACATCCAGATTTATTATATTTACTTATAATAGCTACTAATTTAATTTTATGGTTGATGACCTAGTTTTCTTCAGTATTTATTTTTTTGAAAATTAAAAATAATTATTTTTTTCATAAAAAATCCCTGCATAATTTTTTATGCAGGGATATGATTAAACTTCAATTTTAGTCTTCCACTATAGGGATTCTCTTTATATTTGGATCTGTAAAGATATCTGCTTCATCAACGCTTGGTGAAGAAAATTCAGAAACTATAGCACCATCTGGACCAGCTTGGAACCAATGAAGTGTTTCCGGTGGAAGAGTATATTGTTCACCAGGATGTAATTCTATTTCATGAAATACTGTGTAGTGTTTTCCGGGAACTTTTGCCTTTGGAATTGGCACTGGTTCTCCCTCAACATATAAATATACTACTCCCTTTCTCACTCTAAATGTTTCTTGTTTTCCTTGTCTGCCTTCAACTGGCGGATGCTTGTGTTCGGGACAAGTTTGATATGGAAACAATATTAATTCCTTTGCACAATATCTGTCTGTGTTTATATAAGTTATAATTTCAAGACCTTCTTTGTATAAATCATTAAGTCCAAAATCTGCAACTTCAATATTATCAGACTCTTCCTGAGTGATTGCTATACCAGCTTCTTCTAAAATTTTTCTTGTTTTTTCTTGAGCTTCAATAACTTCAGATCTCTTCATACTTTGTCCTCCATTAATCTGCATAACTAATAATATAAGTACACATTATAAAACATCCATTGTCAAGTATAAAGTTCTATATTGGGGAATATGCTGAAAGATTTTACCATCGATTACGTCTTTTTATAAGTAGATTAATTCTTTATATTGTGTGGTATTATGCAATATAATATTTTTGTATAAAAAATTAGATGGAGTATTTTATTTATGCAGAAAAATGATTTAACTGCAAAAATTATAGGACTTCTTGTTTTTTTTGCTGGAATAGCATTATTAATTTTTGTTTTTCATCTATCATATAATTATTATTCAGCCTCACACCTACTTGCAGTAACAAATGAAAATGGAAATGAAGCATCACCTGTTTCACAGCTTGGAAATTCTGCAATTAGTATGTTTTCAAAAATTGGGTTATTATTTGTGATGGCAGTAGTTGGATCATTAATTGCTAGCAGAGGAATTCATCTATATTTCTATTCTTGTGACAAAAGAAAAGATATAAAAGAATAAATAAATATCACTCAAATAAATCTAGTGTTTTTTGACCATTTTTTTCTGATAAAATACTTTTATCTGGCTTTGGAAAAAGTTTGTCAAAATCATCACCAAACCCATCTTTTAGCCTCAGAGCAAATTTATATAATTTATCCAGCAGATAGTATTTATCTTCATCTTTTTTGTAATCTTTAATTGATGCAAGTGAGCCATCACTTCTTTGATATACATTCAGATATTCACCAACATTCATATTTTCAGCAGCTTTTGCAAGTCTTTTTCTTGATGAGCTGGTAAATGTTTTATTTGTTATTCTCTCTCTTCTGGAAAAGTCTGTTACATTTAATTTTCCATTTCTAATTGCATTAGAAAATTTTATATAAGACTTATGTGCTTCTTGTGGATTATTATCAAGTAGATGTGTAACTGCTTCCTTAATAAAGTCTCTGCCAAATTTTTCATCTGCTCTTGATCTCAAAGAGGAACCTTTGAATATTACTTCATCTGAATATGTCTTTAATGCATAATTTTTTCTCTTTAATGAAAGCATAGCTTGATATCTACCATCATGTGCAAGATTAATTCCTTCTGGCAGTATGTTTCCTATTTGATTAACATATTCAATTTCCTTTTCTTCACTATCTATATGCTCAGGAGGTTTGAAATACACACCATCTGTGTCAATTTCAACTACTATGCTTCCAGTGTTTTCAAGCTCTTTGACTACTTCTTTTATAAGTGTTTGTCCTGTTTTTGTAACCATTCTTGCTGCTTCATAATCATTAAAATTAAACGGACCTGCAAGGTAACCATAAAATGAATTGATAAGAATTTTGAATGCAGACTGCAATCCATCCCAGTATGGTTTTTCTTTAGGATCACAAGTTTTTAGTTTTTTCTTTGCTGAAAGCCTTCTATTTGTTAGCTCTTTTAATGCAGGAATGAAAATTCCAAGTGAATCTGTTTTGGGAGAAATATTCTTAGTTAATATTATACTTGGATACAAGCTTTCAACATCGCATTTAACAATTGGCTTTACCACTCCTATTTTTTTTAGTTCTGTATATCCACCGGGCAGTTCTTTTTGTTCATTTTGTTTTGGAATAGCTTTATTTTTATGGAGATAATATCTTATGAATATTGAATTTATTTTCTCACCATTCCCACTAATTGCAGATCTTTGGTATGAATCAGGCACCATCTGATTTAAGAAAAACTCTGGTGGACAAACTATCTCTGCCAGAGATTTTGTTTCATATACATCTTGCAAAGCATATTTTTTTACATATTCGGGGTTTGTTTCCCATTGCTTTATCATATCTTCATAAGGAATTATCACTCTATCAGGCTCTGATATTCCTAACTGTTTTGAGACAGCTTTCAATCCATAACTTGATAGCTCACCTTTTGATAAATCATACCTATGAGTAGAGAGCAGTGTATCTATTATATGTCTGCCATAAATATATGATGGTGTAAATGGAAGGGAGTAATATCCAACTGCACATTGTTGATTGCTTCCAGATGTCATTTCTGATTTATCTCTTCCTATTAGCATTTTTACATTATTCATCTGTGCTCTTACCTGAATATATTTCAAATCAAAATTAAATATATTATGTCCTTCAATTACATCAGGATCTAATTCATTTATTATTCTGCAAGTTTCTTGCAATATCTCTTTTTCATTACCACAAACAGTATTTGAATATCCTTTATTATCAGATAGAGCAATCATTATAATTTCATTATCTATGTACTTAGGGCTTATTCCTTTTGTTTCAATATCAAGCTGAAGTCTATGAATATCTGAAAAAGACATGTCCTTGAATAGTGTAATTCCAGATTGAATCAAGAATTGTCTTGTCCATTGTTGAGGTGATAAAAAATCAATTTGATGCTCTCTTAGATATAATCTAGCTGCATTATAAGCGGTTTTTGTAGGAAATTTAGCCAGATAATTATATCCATCACCATCTAGCTCCTCATATTCAGCAGATTCTAAATCTATCTTTTGAGAAAGAAGTATCCATGGTTCAAATTTTCTTTCTTCAACTCTTACATTGTCATTTTCTCTTATATACATCAATGCAGTATCTTCTGTAGTTTCAACTGCTACTACATTTTTTGTGTCATCATGTCCAAATAATATTTTATTTACATCAGGATTGTTCATATCAAATAATTAACTATAAAAATAGAAATCTAAACATTATTTAAGTAGATTATTTAGCATTTGAATTGAAAAGTATAAATTATGGTAAAATAGAAAAGAAGATAGTGAATACCGTAATCTGACTCATTATGAGGTAGTTTCTTGCTCAGTTATGGTGGGTGTGATATAATTTCTTTAATACATAGACCTTTCGCTGACTGCGGGAGGTCTTTTCCATAAGGATAAGCTTTATGTTCAATAATTTTAAAGCAGATTGGCAAGCAGTTTTTAAAAATGACCCTGCTGCAAGAAATGGATTTGAAGTGTTAACTTATGCTGGACTTCACGCAATTATCTGGCATAGAGTTGCACATTTTTTTTGGAGACATAACTTTAAATTCATTGCAAGATTATGCTCACAGATAAATAGATTTATTACAGGTATTGAAATTCATCCGGGAGCTAAAATTGGCAAAGGTTTTTTTATAGACCATGGCATGGGTGTTGTGATAGGTGAAACTGCTGAGATTGGCGATAACTGCCTTATTTATCATGGAGTTACACTTGGTGGTGTGAGCCTTGAAAAGAAAAAAAGACATCCAACTTTAGGCAATGGTGTTGTAATTGGAGCTGGAGCAAAAGTGCTTGGTGCAATTACTCTTGGTGATAATGTCAGAGTTGGTGCAAATGCTGTTGTATTAAAAGATGTTCCGCCAAACAGCACAGTAGTTGGAAATCCTGGCAGAGTGATTATAAGAGATGGTGTTAGGGTTGAAGAGGAACCATTATCACATGGTAGAGGACTTGACCCTGTTGGAGATATAATAAAAGATCTACAGGATAAAGTAACAGATCTAGAAAATAGAATAGAGGCATTAGAAAAAGAGGATAATAAATGTCATTAGTTTTATATAATACACTCTCAAGAAAAAAAGAAGAATTTCATTCAATAGAACCAGGTAAAGTTAGAATGTATACCTGTGGTCCTACTGTTTATAATTATGCTCACATTGGAAATTTAAGAAGTTATATATTTGCTGATGTTTTAAAAAGAACATTAGAATATTTTGGATATGAAGTAAATAATGTGATTAATGTAACTGATGTTGGTCATCTTACTTCTGATGAAGATGCAGGTGAAGATAAATTAGATTTACAATCAAAAAAAACAGGAAAGAGTGTCTGGGAGATAGCACAATTTTTTGAAGATGAATTCTTTTCTGATATTGAAAAACTTAATATAAAACAACCAACATACAGACCCAAAGCAACAGATCATGTGCAGGAAATGATTGAAATTGTAAAAAAACTCATAGAAAAAGGGCATGCATATGAGACAGATCAGGCAATATATTTTGATATTACAACATTTCCTACCTATACTGAGCTTTCAAAACAATCTCTTGAAGATAAAATCACTGCTGCAAGAGATGAAGTCAATGAAGATCCACAAAAGAAAAGTCCTGCAGATTTTGCATTGTGGTTCAAGTTAAAAGGGAAATTTGAAAATCACATTATGAAATGGGATTCGCCTTGGGGAGAAGGTTTTCCGGGCTGGCATATTGAGTGTTCAGCAATGTCAATGAAATATTTGGGTGAATCATTTGACATTCATACTGGTGGAGAGGATCATATTTGGGTTCATCATCCAAATGAAATTGCACAAAGTGAAGGGGCTACTGGCAAAAAATATGTCAATTATTGGCTTCATGGAGCATTTTTAGTTGTGGGGAAACCTAACAATTTTGCCGATGATGAACAAAGGATGGGTAAATCTGAAGGCAATTTTTTAAGACTTCAAACACTAATTGAAAATGGCTATGATCCTTTAGCCTACAGATACTTTTGCTATAGTGCTCACTATAGAAGCAAATTGAAATTTACATGGGAAGCTTTAGATTCAGCTGCAGCTGGATATAAAAGTTTGAAAGATTTTATAACAAGGGCAGCCCAGATTGGCGGCAATGAAAGCAACTGGGTATTAGAATATAGAGAAAGATTCAAAAATGCTTTAGCTGATGACTTAAATATACCTCAAGCCATGGCTTGTGTTGCTGAATTGATTAGAGAAGCTGAAAAAAGAAAAGATTATGGTGTGCTTGATGCAATATTTGATTTTGACAGAGTATTAGGATTAAATTTAAAAGAATCAGCACAAAGCTCACTTAACATAGATGAAGAAATAGAGAGTTTGATTAAGCAAAGAGAGCAGGCAAGAAAAGATAAAGATTGGGCAAAGGCTGATGAAATTAGAA
>JBDNDK010000259.1:0-2798 GCA_046719185.1 Armatimonadota bacterium | reverse complement strand
CGCTCGGATGGGTGGGATCGTTTCTGCCGCTCATCGTGCCTGCGTACTTCGGCAGCGCATTTTTCATCTTCCTGCTGCCCAGCACCAGTAAATTGGTCATAATTCCATTCACCACCACCTAAATATTTAGTGGTCATAAACAATGGCTTAATAACATTTGTTGCATATCCAGAAGATTGCACATTGTTTGCATATATATACTTTTCACCATCTCTTCCTGTTCTTGTAATCCCCTCAATATTTACCTTCATACCATCTGGTATATTGTGTTGAGGATGATATATTTTCAAACCGCAAGCTCTATTTTCTGTTTCAACCCAGAAATAGTCTGGATGATTATTAGTTAACTGCACATCTGTTAAGCTAACTCTCTCCCAATCAGGGGTCATTTTTGCATCAATAATCCCTTTTGGAGCAAAAAGCGGCATCTCTGATGATGCAGTTACTTTGATCATATCAAACCGCATTTTGTTGTAATATGGATCCTCATTATATGTTCTGCCAGCTTTTGAAGCTGCAAAATATCCAGGATTTAATGGGTCATGTGCAGTTACAATTCTAAATGCAAAATTAGGATTGTTGTTTACTCCAACTACATTTGAAAGATCAACAGTATTTCCATTAAACCAGTATGTTGTCTGTGTTTCTTCGGTGATTAAATGACTAAACAAAGGATCTGCATTAATCCAAACAACTGGATTAGCATTTCTGTTCAATGTATATTGAAGCCTTACATATCTTGATGAATCTTGCTTGTGTTTAATATCAAAGGATATTTTAATACCAGTATATCCAACAGTGGATAAATTAAATTGCAATCCTGCATAATTTGAAGGTCCACCCTGAGAAGGATAATATTGAGTATCTAAACCTCTGCCCTTAAGGCTTGGATCGCTGCTTGCACTCTGGTCATAGTCTTCATCTTTTTTAGGATAATCTTTTGAATATCCATCTCCATCAAGTGCAATACCTCCAACTAACTCAGCAAATGAATTCCCATCACCATAATCAGCAATTAAGTCTCTTTGATCATTAAAATCCCACAATGCAACAATATTTTCAGCAGGAGGTGTAGGATTATTGTGAACCTCAACTAAATCTAATCTCCATTTTCTATTGTTAGCATAATTTGAACCAACTACAGGCATATACATTCCAGCTGAAGGCTGCCAATCAGCAATAATTCTAAAACAGAAATTAGGATTGTTATTTACATTTGGATCAAATGATAGATCAACTTCTCTGTTGAAATACCACACATCACCATAACCAACCCAAGTAGGTCCATCAATCCAAGTTGCACCACCATTTGTGCTATATTGGAAGGTAGATGTATTAGGTCCAGACTCTGTATTTTTGATATTGTGCCTAATATCCCATTTTACTTTTATATTGCTCTTCCCAACTGTAGATACATTAAATCTAATTCCATGTGTCTTTGCAGGATAATTTTGAAGCGGCCAACCTGCTATCTCAATAGATCTATTGGGAATTCCATAATCATTGGGATCAACTTTTGCAGTATCTGACTCCCAATTTGAAATGGTGTTAACAAGAACACAACTTCCTGACCCAACTTGTGCATTGAATGTTTGATCATTAAAATTAAATAATGCTATAGTTTCTGCAATAGCAATATTTGAAACTACAAGCATTATTACACAAAACAAAATAATATTTACCCTTCTCATCAAATCCTCCGTTTAAAATATTTAAATCTCCCTCACTATCTCTTTATACTGCAAAAGACTGCCCCAAGACATTCTCTCGGGACAGTCTAACATATTAATTTTGAGATTATTATCTATATAATCTTCTTCTTGCAAAACCAACTATTCCTAAGATACCAGAACCAAGAGCAAGTAATCCTGCAGGCTCTGGAACAACTTCAGGAGCTTCATAATAATAGCCGGGATTAGCAATAGCACCAGTTCCACTTATCCAAGAACCATAAACATCACCAACTGAAGCCAACACCCAGCTGGATGATGCTGTTTGGAGACCTAAATCTGCAACAGGTATTGTGCAGCTTTTATTTTCTGTTCTTGGACCTTGTCCAGCTTGGTCATTGTATATAAGCTTATCGACTAATTCTGAACTTGAATTGTAAATATTTATTTGGTCTGATCTTCCTATATTTTTTGTTAAACCACCAAGTACCTTAACACTTTCAGATAAACCCCATTCAGCTCTGAAAAGCTCTACAGTGTTTTCTGTAATAATAACAGATTCACCAACCTGAACTATTCCAAAACCGCTCAAATCAAATGTGCCAGGAATTTGTGCATCATCCGAAAAACTCCATCCTGTCATATCAATAGCCACAGAACCCATATTTGTAAGTTCAATAAATTCTGCCTCTTTGCCATTACCAAGCTTTGGAGACTTATACATCCATTCTGTGATCTGTATATCAGCTTGAGCTGATAAAGATACAACCAAAACTAATGCAACCAACAACAAAATTTTTTTCACTTCTTTCCTCCAAATTAGTGTATGTGTGATATTTCTTTTGATAAGTTCAATTATTGAACTCAACCCTAAAGATTATAGAAAAGCATTCTTGCAGGATAATTACAAAAAAATTATAATTAGACACAATATTTCTTAAATGCAGATTAAACATAAGAATGTTTAAAAATATAAACAAAAAAAAGACCCTTGGAAAAATCCAAGGGTTATACTCTTAATATTTTTGTTTGTTATTTGTTATTCTGGATGCACAACTATATCAGACATTCGCCTTGCTGCAATATATCTTCTGTTCTTTTCCCAACCACTTGGCACACTTCCCTGCA
>JBDNDK010000258.1:0-2801 GCA_046719185.1 Armatimonadota bacterium | reverse complement strand
TTTCTCATCAAGAGATATTTATAATAGCTTCTTATAGATGCCAATATTCTAGCTATACTTGCCCTTGATTTGCCCTCTTTTTGCAAGTGAACAAGATATTTTCTAATTAAAAGCTGATCTATGGCACCAAATTCTTTTGCATATTCAAAAAAAGAGAGTATATCACCAGAATATGCCCTGAGCGTGTGTTGACTAGATTGTCTTGAAACAGAAAGAAATTCCAAGTATTGGTCTAAATAATCTTTCATATCTCAAGGATTTTATCACTTTGAGAGTTATTGGTCAAAGTATATATGCTAATTAGAATGAAATTAAGTATTACAAAATAAATCATTATGTTTTTAATTGAATTTTTGGCATAATTATGTATGGCACTTATTGACAAAATATCTGTTTATTTTTTATAATATCCTTGCCATTGTTCCTCAGTAGCTCAATCGGCAGAGCATCTGACTGTTAATCAGAGGGTTCCTGGTTCGAGTCCAGGCTGAGGAGCCATTTTTATGTACAAGCTTCAAATTACTAAACTGATTATTTATCAATCATAAAAACACCCTATTGTTCCAACCTTGATTTGAAACCTATCAATATATTGACTATAACTAATACGACGGCACATTTAATCTTGTAAATACTATTCGTTGATGTGATCAAATTAAGAGTTAAAGTTAGAATAATAACCAAGATCCTTTTAGTCTTGATAATTATGATGAATTAAAAGATGTGAAAAAAGAGCGTGATATCATAAAATTTCTGTGGCTTATTCGTAAATGAACTACCTTACGATAACGTTTTATAAAAGAGCAACAAAGTCAGTTTAGAGTATTGGTAACAAGTTCCTGATACACCGGCAAAATTGTAGGGGCAGAACCAAGTGTCTTCCCAAATTTATTGTTCATTGGGTAAACACATATGTTTACTCCTACAAAGAGTATATAAATTTCGAAACAAGTTCGGAATGACGTTATTTTTTGCAATAAAAAATATCTACTTAGCAGTTAGCTTGTTCCACTCATCAAACACTGCACAGATGTTTTCAAATGGATCATTTGTACCCCATTCACATTGAGCTATCACTCCGCCTTTTTCATCATAAAAAGCATTTTTGAGAGTTCTCACTGCATTCCTGACATCTTCTTCAGTGCCAAATGGGAGTATGTTTTGCCTGTCTATCTCACCCCAAAATGTGATTTTGCCCTTATAGTTATCAGCAAGTTTTTGAATATCCATACAAAAGACTTGTGAATTTATTGCATCAATTCCAATTTCAATTAAATCTGGATATATGCTCTCTATGTTTCCATCAGAGTGGAAGAATACAAATTTGCCTTTTTCATGCATAATATCACAATATTCTTTATATAGTGGTTTGAAAAATTCTCTCCATGTTTCAGGAGATATCAGAAGGCTTGTTTGTGAACCCCAATCATCCATAAAGCTAACACCGTCAACATCAGTATCAGCCCACATTTTCATTTCTCTAACATAAAACTCATGCAGTCTGTCTCTTAGTTCATAAGCTTTTTTCTCACCATACGCAAGATCCATCATTATGTTTTCAGTGCCTCTCAAAAACTGCATTCTCTCAAAAGGTCTTGTTTCTGTACCAACAAACATAAACAAATCACTTTCAGCACAGCTTTTGTTTACTTCAGATAAATCAGCTTCATCTAATAATTCATAAGGAAGTTCATAACTATCCAAATCAGACCAATCTTTCAAAGGATATTCCTTCACTTCACCAATCACACCATGCTCAGCAACATGCCACACACTGCCCCATGAATCTGTGTATTCACCAATCTGGCAAGGCACACCCTTTGCTCTCTTTCCAGCACCATATCTGTATTTTGGCACAGAAATATCAGAAGGAAACATCTTATAAAACTTCATCAATTCATCATTTCTGAACTGAGGTACACTAGGCAAATACCATAAATGCCTTGGTGGTCTATCAGGGTTATTAAATGTTAACGCTTTAATTACTCTTTCTCTTGAGGTCATAATTTTTCTCCCATCAGTTAGCCATCTGTTTTAACTATTTTAACAACATTCTTTATTATATATTAAAAACTATTAAATAGCTCAATATTATGCCATAATAATATTCAGTGTGTATTTTTTGAAGTATATACGTGCACAATAATAAAATCCAGTGTTATAATATTATGTTAATTGTATAGTATAATATTATGCAATAACAATTAAAATAAAAAAATAGGTTTAAAATAAAAATGTCTGTATTAGTTACTGGTGGACTTGGTTATGTTGGCTCTCATACTGTAAAAGAGCTTGTTGACAGAGGAGAGCATGTGATTTGCCTTGATGACCTATCATTTGGACACAAAGAGGCTAGCAGTGGAAGTGATATAGTAATAGGAAGCATTGGTGATGCAGAATTATTAGATAATATTTTTTCTTCTCACAAAATAGATGCTGTTCTGCATTTTGCTGCATTTGCCGATGTTGGTGAATCTGTTGCAGATCCTCAGAAATATTATATAAATAACATCACAAACAGCCTTATAATGCTTGATGCTATGAAAAGGGCTAATGTAAAACTGATGATATTCTCTTCTAGTGCTGCTACTTTTGGAGAACCTGAGATATTACCTATACCAGAAGATCATCCTAAAAATCCAACAAATCCTTATGGTAGATCAAAACTCATGCTTGAGGAAATATTAGATGAATATGATCATGCCTATCAGCATGCGCCCCCATTCATCCTGGACGACCTGGCGCATGCGCTCGACGGTGCGCTTCGGCAGAGGACTATATTGCCACCTCTTCAGAGTCTC
>JBDNDK010000257.1:0-2801 GCA_046719185.1 Armatimonadota bacterium | reverse complement strand
GGCGTCCCGTTTTGTGTTGGTGGACAGGGAGCATTGTTAGCAAGTGAGATTTTATGTCTTGCTGCTTTGCTTGCTGGTAAGGATGTTAAGAAGAGTGAAGTTCACGGAATGGCACAAAGAGGTGGAAGTGTAATCAGCCAGATTAGAATAGGCGATAAAGTGTATTCACCTCTGATTGCTGTTGGTGAGACAGATGTATTAGTGAGTTTTGAAAAAATGGAAGCTTTGAGATATGCTCATTTGCTTTCACCTGAAGGAGTAGCTCTTGTTAATAATCAAGAAATTATTCCTGTTACTGTTTCCAGCGGACTTGCTGCTTGGCCAGAAAATTTGGATATGCAGATAATGAAAACTTTTCCAAAATTAGAAATGGTGCCTGCACTGGATATTGCAAGAGAATTGAAAAATGCTAAAGTTACAAATGTGGTAATGTTAGGTGCACTTGCTACATATCTGCCGATAGATGATGAAATATTTATTCAGGCAATCACAGAAATTGTGCCAAAAAAAGTAGTTGATTTGAATATTGAAGCATATAAAAGAGGCAGAGCTACCTGCTGTGCTGTAGAATTATAAAAAGAAAAAAGGAAGTCAGATTAGCCAACTTATCTGACTTCCTTGATATAATTTATTTCTAATTTTAGGCAACAATTTTATTTGATTGCTTTCTTTTTTTCTCTTTTGTAATAGGTTTTCTGGTTAATTCCCGAATCCTGCGTAACCTATAGTTCCTTTCATATTGAGCAAATTTCTGTTCTATTTCAACAGGTGTTTCTATTTCATCAAATTCTAAGATTTGCTCTTCTTCAGGATCCTCTTCCAATATTTGGTTGTCATATTCAATTGTTGAATCGCAGGTATCGGGAGAATCGATTGGGTGCACTTTTTTGTCTGTCACCTTTACCGCCTCCCTTCATCTACTGTTTCGCCATATTCTATTATCGGTATTGCCAGAGAAGTATTATAGAACATGAAAAAAAGAATTTAAACCACTTTCAACCCTTATTTTGCAAATTATATATATAATATGATACCCTCATATTCTTTTTGTCAATTATAAAATATTCTAGCAATTTAATGAATCTTTAGAAAACTGGCAACTTCCTCAGGATTTGGCAACCCAGATCTTCCTCCTAAGCTCAAACAATTAATAGCAGAGACAGCAGAGGAATATACAAGACTTTCATTTAAATTCATTTTTTTTGCAATGCAAAATGCAAATGCACCATGAAATGCATCCCCAGCACCAGTGGTGTCTATTGCATCTATTTCAAATGCCTTGATATGTCCTTTTTTGTTTCCGTCTGAATAATAACAGCCATTCTCTCCAGCTGTAATCACAGCATTAGAACATCCTAATTCAAGCATTTTTGATAATGCTGAAAAATAATCATTATCAGCACTAAGTGAAAGTACATTTTTGTCTGAGATAATAGCATAGTCGCTGAGAGCCAAAATATCATAATTTTCTTCTCTGAGTCTAATATCACAAACTGTAAAAATGCCTTTATTTTTTGCATATTCTGCTACTTTTCTAGCTTCATTTGAAAAGTGGTCATCAAACATCAGCACATCTGCTTTATCAATTAAACTAAAATCAATGTCATCAATACTCTTATTTGGTAAATAGTCTTTTCTGCAATAGATGGTTCTTTCAGCTGTTTCACTATCAACTAAAACCCAAGAAAACACACTTTTTCCATCTTGCACTCTCACAAGTCCTTGAGTATTTATATTTTCTTTTTCCAACCCAGATATTATTTCATCACCAATATCATCAGAGCCAACCCAACCAAGTATATATGTTTTAGCTCCAAGTCTTGATGCAGCAACAAGTGCATTTCCCTGCAGTCCTCCACCTTCAGTTTTATAATCTTTTATTGGTGAATAACCGCCGGGGTCAATATAAGGTGCAATTACTATATAATCAAGACACACTACTCCAAAAGCAGCAACAATTGGAGTGTGGGATTGTTTGTTTTTAGTTTGCATAATTATCTAATGGTTTCTTGACGTCATAAAATCTGCCCAAGCTTTTAGAAGCTCTTTGTATTTTGATTCAGGCAGAATATCTAATTGCAATAGAGCCTCATCTATCTTAGTTTTCATAAGTTTTTTTGTTCTATCTAATGCACCAAGTGAAATAAATATTTCTTTCACCTTTTCAACTTCATTATCAGAAGCATTTCTATTTCCAAGAGTATCCAATATCAATTTTTTTTGATTTTCATCTGCTTTTTCCAGAGCAAAATGTACTATAGTAGTCTTTTTGCCTTCTTTGATATCAGAGCCAACAGGCTTACCTAGTTTTGCTTCATCTGCAGTAAGACCCAAAATATCATCCTGCAATTGAAAAGCTGCACCGCATGATGATGCAAAATTTGCTAATGAGCTTGCCAATTTATCATTTATATCTATTGTTTCCAAAGCTAGCATTGCACCAGCTCTAGCAGAAAACTCTAATAGTGCACCTGTTTTCATCCAAAGCATTCTCATTATGTCATCACAATTCAGCTTTTCAACAGGCATTTTAGAATATTGAATATCCAGCATCTCTCCTTCAATTAGAGTATTTACTACATCAGATTCCAATAAATGGATTACACTAAGCACCACTTCAGGCTTGATGCCATTTAATAGAAAACATTCACACATCAGCCTCACATTTAATGAGTGCTGAAGGTCTCCAGCCAAAATAGCAAGGTCTCTGCCATAGTCTTTTGCTTGTTCATCTGTGTAATTGAAATTTTTTTTTGCAAGACTTTCACCTAATTTATGAACAGCAGGACCGCCTCTTCTGG
>JBDNDK010000256.1:0-2810 GCA_046719185.1 Armatimonadota bacterium | reverse complement strand
AGCCTAGACATTGTGTCTGCTAATGTTCCGCCTGCCTCTGCAACTTTTGCCATCTGAACAGCCAAATTTGGAAAGACATCTTGGTGCTTTTCTAATGCATCACTTAGTGATGAACCATAGCTCACATCTTGAGCAATTTCATTCAAACACTTTTTTAAAACCTCAGATGATGCCTGCTCACTAAGTCCATACAAGCCTTCAACAATAGGCACACCTGCTTTTATCAATATGCTCAGCTGCCTTATCACTGTGCCTATTTCATCAGCAGATGGCTTTTTTGTTCTTTTGAAAATAATTATGTTTTCTTTATGTGAAATCTCTTTGAAGCTTACAACCTGAATGCCTTTTCTCATTAGGTCTGTTCTTGCTTCATGTTCAGAATTAGCTTCTATCTTTTTTTCTTTTATTTCACCATTTGAACTTATTGTTTTATATGCATAAGACGGCATTTTACTTTGTCCTAATCTACAGTTACTCTCATTAATTCTTCTAATGTAGTTTCACCGCTCAATACTTTATCTAGTGCTGCCTGCCTTAATGTTTTCATTCCCTTATCAACTGCAATTTGCCTGATAGCTGCAGCTGATGATCTTGATATAATTGCACTTCTAATATCATCATCAATTTTTAATAGCTCATATATACCAGTTCTGCCCTTGTAGCCTGTTCTTCCGCAATTTTCACAACCAGTACCCTTCTGAGCATTTGTCATATCAGAAACAGTTATCCCTAAGTTTAATTGATCTAGCATATCTTGATTTGGAACAAATGATGTTGCACACTTTGTGCAGATTTTTCTAACTAATCTTTGAGATATAATTCCTATTGCAGATGATGCCACCAAAAATGGCTCTACTCCCATATCTACTAATCTAGCCACAGCTCCTGCAGCATCATTAGCATGGAGCGTACTTAAAACTAGGTGTCCTGTTAATGCTGCCTCTACTGCAATCTCAGCTGTTTCTGAATCTCTAATTTCACCAACTAATATAACATCAGGGTCCTGCCTTACTATTGTCCTAAGGCCTGAGGCAAATGTTAAACCTGCTTTCTTATTCACATTTGCCTGCACAACTCCCGGCAGCTGATACTCCACGGGATCTTCTATTGTTATTATATTTCTTTCCACACTATTGATAGAATTTAATGCAGCATATAATGTTGTTGTCTTACCTGCTCCTGTAGGACCACATGCTATTATCATCCCATAAGGTGCATTTATAATTCTTTCAAAATCTTGAGATATGTCATTTGCCAAACCCAATTTGTCTAAACTTATCTGAGCTGAGCTTTTTTCAAGAACTCTAATAACAACATTCTCACCATGTATTGCAGGATATGTGGAAATTCTAAAATCATATTCATGAGGTTTTGCAATCAAGGTTATTCTACCGTCTTGAGGTGCTCTTCTTTCTGCAACATCCATTCCAGCCATAACCTTAATTCTTGAAATCACAGGTGATTGTAGGTCTTTTGGCACAGTCATTATTTCACTTAATATTCCATCAACCCTTACTCTCACTCTCACCCTACCTTGCTCAGGCTCTATATGTATATCACTAGCTCTTTCTGCAATTGCTCTAGCTATCATAGCATTGACAAGCCTAACAACCGGAGCTCCTCCAGCAAGGTCTTTTAAATCAGCAACATTCTCTGTTTCCTCAGGTTCATCTTCTCTTATCTTTACTTCAGCATCAGCATCTTTTATAGCTTCAACAATGATGTCGCTTATATCACCTGCTGCACCAAAACAATTGAATATTGCCTCAAGTATCTGCTCTTCTGTTGCAATTAAAGGAATAGGTTCAAGACCTGTTGCTCTGGCAATATCATCCATTGCTCCAACATCCAAAGGATTCACCATTGCAACTTTTATCATATCCATTTGTCTTGCAACAGGTATAGATTTGTATCTTAATGCCATAGAATGAGGCAATAATTTTGCTGCCTCATTGTCTGGAGGATTTTCTAACAAATCAATGTAATCTATACCATGCTGTCTGCCAAGACATCTGACTCTTTCCTTCTCTGTAATCATTCCAAGTCTGACAAGAAACTCACCAATATCCTCACCTACATCTGTTCTCATAGATAAGGCACGGTCTAGTTCTGCAGATGTTATTATCCCTTCTTCAACTAATACTGAGGTCAGAGAGTTTTCAGTTCTCAACACTTTCTCCTTCATTAGAAACTGAAACAATTTTTGGAGTTAAGAATATCACTAATTCTGTTCTGTCTTTTGTAGTTTTGGAATGTTTGAATAAGTTGCCTAACACCGGAATATCACCAAGAAAAGGCACCTTTGTTGAATTTTTGAGTTCTTCTTCTCTTATCAATCCTCCAATAGCAAGGGTTGAACCACTCTTTACTGCAACAGTAGTCTTTGCCTGCCTTGTGCTTATCTGAGGGTAATCACCAGCCTGAGTTTTCAAATATCCTGTCACCAAGCTGACCTGTGGATATAAATTGAGCATTATCTCATCTTCTTCTGTCACTTTTGAAGCTATTTGAAGATATATACCAACCCTTATTTCATCTGTATCATAAATTGGAATACCAGAATCTGAATAGCTTACTAATTTTGGATACAGCAATCTATCACCAATTAGGATATCAGCAATTTCACCATCCATCACACTAACATTTGGCTGTGCAAGAAGGTTTGCTTGACCATCTTGTATCATTAGAGAAAGTTTACCATTAAATATTTGACCAGATTTGGTAAACTTCCCAAATCTTACACCACCAGATGTTGGTGTTGATTCTGTTATCCTAATATCTGTCCAATCCCATTCTATTCCAAAGATCGG
>JBDNDK010000255.1:0-2818 GCA_046719185.1 Armatimonadota bacterium | reverse complement strand
ATATAAATACAAAAGCAAATACAAACGCCGCTATAATAGTCTGCATCTTAACAGATAATTTATTCTGATGAAAAAATAATGCACATCCAATCAAAACAGCTCCGAGCAAAGAACCCATCAATTCATTTCCTATGCCATAATATCTAGCACCTTCTATTATGCTGTAGCCTGCAATTGAATTGGATATTAAAGGCGAACCTCTGAAAATATCTATCATCAGCCCCGCAGAAAGAACAAGAGAAATGAAAGTGTATGCTGTGAAAGTATTCTCTGTAAATGCTTTTAATATCAATAGAACAGATAAACAAAGCACTATTAGAAGAATGCTTGATACAGCTAATCCACCATCATATAATGCAGGAATTAAAAGCATCACAAGTGGAATAACTGCAGGAACTATAGCAAGCCATTCTATTTTGAGATTTATCTTTTTGTTTATACTCAAAAATGCAAAAATACTGATTATAAAAACTAAAACTGACTGAACTACACTGCCACCCCTCATTGCAGATGTTCTTTCTCTCTGATAGCTTGCTTTGTCATTTAACTGTGCCAAATACTCCAAATTATTGCCTTCTGAAGCAATATGAATGCAAGGCCTTCCAGACATATCTTTTGGATATTCAATTCCCATAAGAGTCAAAACAGTGGGTGCAAAATCGCTAATAGTAACTAAGCCCTTCTTTCTTGTAGATGATGAAGTGATAAATCCTCTTTCAAAACAATCTCCAGAAATAATGATGGGGGTGAGTCTTTCATAATTTAGAGATAATGCTGTTCTATAGCTTGGCGATACAATCATCATATAATCATTTGGATTTATTTTGCTTTTTATGTTTCCTACTAATTCATCTAAGCCAATTATTGCATTATTTCTTATGTTTTCTATTTCAGATGTTGTACAGTATATAGAATATGCATCAGCTCTCATAGTATCTGCATAATTAACAACAATAAAATCTGCCTTTTTATATAAATCTTCAAATGCCTTTGTCAGAGCATTTATATTTGTTCTTACACCATAAGGCATAGTTTCATCTTTTATTGAAAGCTTATTGGAGTTTAGATTGCCGTAATCAATTATTCCATTACTATCAAAAGCAATAGCAGCCACTTCCCTATATGGGACATTCAAAATATCAGATATCCCAATAACTGCTGTCTTCTTACCTGCATTTCTTATAGATTGTCCTAATAAACCGGGAATTGCTCTGTATGATGATCTTGCGTTTGCTTTGTTAATTGCATAAATCTCAGGTTGAACTATCTCTGCATCTCCATAATCTTTTCCAGTTCTAAATTTATACAGTTCACCAATATTCTTATGATTTAATACAGATTCCACATCACCAGCAAATCTTACTTCTTTTCCACCAACAGCAGGTGTGCCAGCTCCTAATGTTACACATCCAGCTTCCATTCCCCACTCTCTTCCAGAAAGCACTAAACCAGACATTCTACCCGATCTTATATTCATCAATCCAATAGAAGAAGATTCAATAAGATTCAATATATTTACAAGGTTATCATTTTGAAAATCTCTTATACTGAGATTTCCTGCTACAATCACTACTACTTTACTGTCAGATTCATAAGATGAAGTTCCAACAGAAGATAATAGTGGAGTGGATAAAAGAAAAAGTATAAAAAGGCATGTTGTAATTCTTAATATAAGCATTTAATCACCATGTGCTTTTATACTCTTTTGTTCTATTTCATGTGGTTTCTTTTTGCCAAAGTAAACATCCATCAGAGCTCTGGTGATAGGTGCGGCACTAGTAGATCCATGAACACCTTGCTCTACAATACAAGCAATTGCTATAGTCGGGTTGTCATAAGGTGCAAAACATATAAACCAGCCATGACCAACACCATGTGGATTTTGAGCTGTTCCAGTTTTACCAGAAACAGGAATATCAAATCCTCTATATGCTCCAGCACCGGTGCCTGATTCAACAGTTTTTCTCATACCTTTTCTTACCAGCTCAAGATGCTTTTCTTCCACATCAACCTTTGTTACAAGCTCAGGCTCTATTTTCTTTAATATTTTGCCATCAACATCCTGCACTTCTGAAAGTATATGGGGTTTATACACCCTACCTTTATTTGCAATAGCAGCTGTTGCAATAGCCATCTGCATAGCACTTGCCTCAACATAACCCTGACCAATGGCACAACTTAAAGTTTCAGATGCAATCCAATCCTTGCCATATCTTTTCTTTTTCCACTCTGTGCTTGGCATTATTCCTGCTGTTCCATCTTTTCTGAGTCTCTCTTCTGGCAAATCAATATTTGTTGCCTTTCCAATACCAAACTGAGAACCTACATGTGCTATTCTATCAATTCCTAGCTTTCTGCCGACTGCATAGAACCATACATTACAAGAATGACTTATTGCTCTATAAAAATCAGTATTACCATGTACAGACCAGTCTCTAAATGTTCTGCCAAAATAATATGAACCAGTGCAATGAACAGATGTTTTTTCATTTGCCACACCATATTTCAAAGCTGCCGCTGCAACTAATGGCTTGAATGTAGAACCAGGAGGATAGAAACTATCTAAACTTCTATTTAACAAAGGCTTTTTTTTGTTTTGTGCTATTGCATTCCAATCTGAAATCTTAACTCTCTTTGCAAAAACATTAGGATCAAATGTAGGATTTGATGTCATACATAATACAGCACCATTTCTTGGGTCAATAGCTACCAATGCACCTACTCTATCACCAAATGCCCTTTGAGCTGCAATTTGTAGGTCCCTATCAATATGCAGTTTTAGAGTTTTGCCTCTTTCATAAGGTTTATCACCTAATAT
>JBDNDK010000254.1:0-2905 GCA_046719185.1 Armatimonadota bacterium | reverse complement strand
TCCTATTGCGTCTAATGAAATATTTGCATGATATGAATTTTCTTTTGATGTATTTGAAATGAGGTAAAAATCAGTCTCACCTTTTCTGTAGTGGCAATGTATAATATCAGATATATTTTCATTGTTATTATCTGCAGATGATATGATAACATCTTTTCTAAACAAACTTTGCAGTGTGTCTTTTAAAGCTTTGATTAGACTTTCTATTGTTCTTAGATTTTCAGAAGGTATAATTATTGAAGGTCTGGAGCACTCAACTATAGATCTATTTTCAATCTTAAAAAGATCAACATCATATTCTAATGAAAATAAATCAGAGAACAAGTCTGCATTCCATTTGTGATCAGTCCAATCTTTCAATGAATCCATCACATAGTTCTGAGGGATTTCTCCTATTAATACTACATTTGAGCCATGTTCAATAGCTTCTGATATAAACTCACAGGTCTCCTCAAGTAATACATCAACAGGTGGAATGATTAAAGCTTTGTATATTTCTCCGCTCTGAAAATGCTCTAAATCAATCCCGCATCTTCCCTTTATCAGTTCTTCTTCTGGGATTATATCAAAATCATATCCGGCTTTTATCAATGCCTCAGTAACTTTTGAAAAACCATCTTGTATTCTATCGGACTCCTCTGTTTTATTTGGAGAGATAGCATTCCACATTGATCTTGTAGGATACAAAACAGCTACATCTGCAATATGTTTTGCATTTGAAAAAACATTACATAATCTAGCACAATAATCTGCAAAAATTTTATAATATTTCCAGAATGGTGATTGGTAGAATTCACATGGAGGGCATTCAAACTTTCTAAATCCTTGTATTGAATAATAGAATGCATGAGGCTGAAGATAATTCACACCTAAAGCAATAAGCCAATCTGCCATCATTTTTAATGTTCTAATATCAATTCTCCACGAACCAGCAAGTCCCCAGCACTCACACATCACTCTATCTTTGCTGTATAAATGTCCTGCAGATGATGCAAGTTTTGGACCTATGATATTATTTAACCCATGAGGATTGTTTTTTGAGTGCCATGTAATTTCACATAGCATATCACAACCACCATAGTGCATATATTTTGCACCTTTGAAAAAATCACCTTGAAACTTTGTGGTTTCATAAAATTCACCTTCATACAGCACATGACCAATTAATTTTAGTTTGTTTTGTTCACAATAATCATATATCTGTTTGAAGAATGATTCCTGATATAGCTTAGATACAGTATTATAATAATCACATCTTATCTGATTAGCATTTTGTGACTCCATGCCAAACAACATTGGCAAAGCTGAATAAAGAGAGTAGCCATTTTTATATTCAAAGTAAGAGACTAAAGCATCAGTGTATGCAATATGATTATAATCAAATGAACTCATATAAGGCTCATCAGTAAATATTCCAAGCACACTGCTTCCAAAACTATTTTTGAATCTCTTGGTATATTCTTCATGAGTCATCTCTATAAATTTTTTTATTGCATTTTCATTTAGTGTATCAACATAACCATCTGTGAATGTAAACCCTCTATATAACACTTTTGCAAATATAAAAACTTGCCATTTATCTTCGTACTCTGGAGCTTCCCATTCAAGAACATTTTCATTTATATATGAATCAAGTATTATTGCTGAATAGGGTGCAGCTTTAAGGGAATCTTTCTCCACAGGATATGCAACTGCTGCAATAAAGCCATCTTTTGTATCAATAGTTTTCTTTATAGTTTTTCCAGCACTAACTTGCCATTTATCTACCAATGCACAGCTTGCCATTCTGTATTCAGGATACATATGGGTTAATTTACCATCAACAGCACCACTTGGCCAGTTGTTTTCATCATATAGCCATACCTTCATTCCCAGCATCTCAGCTTCGCTAATGCAGGTTTTGATTTTATCAAACCAATCTTCTGATAGATAATCTGTGAGAAGACCATGTCTTGGATGAAGAATAACACCTTTGACTCCATTGTTATAAATTTCATTTATCTGCCATTTAAGCTCATCATGTGTAAGTTCATGATTCAAAAACCAAAAAGGTGCAAATGTATATTCAGCAGGTGGATTTTGAAACTGTTCTTTGAGAAATTCTATGTCCATAAATACCCTCCAGATCATATATGCTAAATACTTGAAACACTAATAATGGGATTATAGAGCCCTATTATACAAGTGTCAATTAAAAGTTTATACTGCTTGATGTATGTAATTATTTGTTCTGAAAAACAAAATAGGTTTGGGTTGGAAAGAAAAGAACGACTTCTAAAAGAATTGCAGTATATTGGGTTATTCTTATGCTCTGATAAACAATGGTTATTATGGAGTAACAGGCATTTTAAGATGTATTCCTAACCCGGGAAATGCTCCTGTTAGATTATTAATTCCTAGATATCTAACTGATTTAAAATATTACCCAGAATCAACTGGACCATAATATCAAATATTTTAAACATTATTCAGAGTGGAGTATTCACATACCCCAATCTGTTTTTATTTATTGTTTATTTCTATTCTTCAGCCATTCTACAAAAGCTTCTTCTGCAGATGGAAGCTGTTTTGTAGTTTTAAAGAATTTTGAGTTGATGTCATGTGAAGTCTGTTCCTGCCATTGGGATAGGGAAAAATATTTACCACTCCAGGTATCTGAGGAAATAAACTTTCCTCTCTCATTGATAAATATATTTTTGTCTGATTTGTTGCCTTCTGAATCTTCCCCTGCAAAAATTATAATATCTTCTTTCTGTGTATTTATTTTTAAGTTTTCTTCAACAAGATTATTTTTAAGAGTGTATTTTTTATCATAGTCTTTCCTTGGCATACCGTGTAATATTATACCTTGCCTGCCATTAATTATTTTATTATTCCTAACAATGCAATCATCTGATGCAGATAA
>JBDNDK010000253.1:0-2977 GCA_046719185.1 Armatimonadota bacterium | reverse complement strand
TTCTATCTAAAGCTTCTGAATAACCAATATCAATAGTGCATTCTCCGCCATCTCTAACTATAATTACAGGAAATCCAACAACTTCTTTACCAAAATCCAATACTATAAAACTTTCTTGACCGGGTATCACAGTAAATATACCTTCTGGAGATAATACATTATTTGGATTTACAATGCACTTGTTTTCAATAATTGTTTTTTCTGAATACATTCTAGTTGCAATGTCAAGTGTTTTATCATCATTTGGCTCTACATAACCATGTTTCAAAACTTTTTCAGGATAAACAATCTCTTCTTTTAGTTGAGGTATTTGTCTATTTGCCATATTTAGCCAAGGTGACACACCTATTTTTCCAATTATATGTGCCTCTTGCCATTTTGAATCATCAAATCCAACAATGTTCCAACCTACAGGTTTTTTACCTGTATCATATTCTTCTTGATAACCAATAGTAAAGAACATCCTTGTGGTATCAAATTTCCAATCACAAGCGGGCTTTACTCTCCAAGTGTTATCTGTAAATATTATTTGTTTTTGTTTATCTGGGGATTCAATCTCTAATTGCAACAAAAAACCACCGGGTGCTTGAGGTCTGCAATGGGTTCCTATTCCATAGTTATAGCATATTGCACCAATTACGTTTTTTCCACGGTTGATATAATGAGAAACCTCATAAATATCATAATATTGATATTCTGGATAACAGGGATTAGGTCCTCTTCCAACATATTTACCATTTATATATAATTTGTATTCTGTTGAACATGTTACATAAACTCTGGCTCTGCCAGATATTTCTGATACAAATTCTTTTCTTGCATACAAGTAGAAGTTTTTTGTTTCTATATTCTCTTTATCCCATATCCAATTCGCAAGCCATTCTATCAAAAGTACACTCATCCTATTATGTTATTTTTAGCATTTAATTATAATATTCTACATTGTTAAATAGTATATAACAACATAAGATATTTACTTAGATTAATTTAGAAGTTAAAAATACATTCTTTTATGATACATTTTAGTTTATAATTATACTTAATAGCTTATAAGTTAAAAATTATAAGTTCAATTGTATTTGAATTGTAATGCTGTTATAATCTGTTAGTAATTGGATATTATATATTGTGATAATCATTTTGAGAGGTTAATAGTTATGAAAAATTATACTAATAGAAATTTCCTTATAATTCTAATATCAACAATTTTAGTCTTTTCTTTATCTTCAACATTGTACTCTGACCTTAAAACAGGAATAGACCAGTATAACAAAGGTATGATAGATGAAGCAATTGTTACAATCAAAGAAGTTACAGAAAAAAAACCTAATGATGGAAATGCGTGGAGATGGCTTGGATTTCTGCAAACCATTAAAGGATTATACTCAGATGCAATCATTTCATTAAACAAAGCAATTGAACTTAAATCTGATGGAGCTGATACAAGAATTAACCTTGGTTTTTCTCAATCTGCACTCAATAATGATGATGAAGCTATTAAAAATTTCAAGAAGGCTATTGAATTTAACCCAAACTCTGCTGATGCATATTACAATCTTGGTTTATCTCAAATAAGACTTAAAATGATGGATGAAGCTCTAGATTCACTGCTAAAAGCTGAATCACTGGCACCAAACAATGCAAAAATCTTGAACAACTTGGGATTTGTTTATCAATCAAAAAATAATTCTGATAAAGCAGTAGCATATTATAAAAAGGCAATAGAAATTGATCCAACTAATGCTGAATACAACACAAATCTTGGTTGGATATTATTAGATAAAAATGATATAGAAGGTGCAAAATTAGCATTTGCAACTGCACTAGAATCTGATCCGAATCTTGCTCTTGCAAATGGTGGAATGGGAAAAGTATTAATGGCTATTGGTGATGATAAAGCAGCTCTGACATATTTTGAAAAAGCTCTTTCTTTTGATAAAAATAATAAAGCAGCCCTTTTGAGTGTTGGTCTAATAAATATAAAATTAGGAAACTATTCAAGTGCGGTAAATAATTTGAAATTGTTCAACACTTTAGTTTCAAATGATTCTGATGCTATTGCTTATCAGGGCTGGGCTACTTATAAAACAGGAAGTATTAATGAGGCAATTGAATTGCTAACAAAATCCACACAGTTAAATGACAATAATTTATTTGCATGGGAATCTTTAGCTGCTATTTATTCAGCTAATGATCAATTGGATAATGCATATACAGTATGGAATAAAGTAAAACAATTGAATAAAGAAAATTATGCTGCAAGAATTAACTTGGGAAATATATATCTAAATAAGAATAATATACTTCAAGCTATAGATGAATATAAAGCAGCAATTTCATTGAATCCAAAACCGGCCGAGGCATATTTTGGTCTTGCTATGGCATATTCAAAACAAGACAAAATTGAATCTGCCATTGATAACTTCAAAAAAGCCATAGAGGCTGACCCTAAGATGGCAATTGCTTATAACAATCTTGGTGTTGAATATGAAAAGCAAAATAAAATGGAAGAAGCAAAAGCAGCATATAGAAAAGCACTTGAAGTTGACCCCAACAATCAAAGTGCAATAAAAAATCTTGAAAGACACGGTGAGCAGCCCGGTTTGACACAAGGAAACTAAAATATTTCATGAAAAAATTTGCAATTGCAGCAAATCCACAAAAACAAGAAGCTTTAGAACTAACTTGTTCTTTGGTTGATTATCTTGTTTCAAAATCAATCAAACCTGTTTTGATAGGTGATTTAGCAAACATAATATGCAAAGATAAATATGGAGCCGATGATTCTTCAATTGTTGGCTCTGATTTATTATTGATACTTGGTGGTGATGGGACTCTGCTTCATTACAGCAGGTTGGCAGTGCCTCATAATGTCCCAATGCTTGCTGTTAACTTTGGTCAATATGGATTTATCACAGAAATTCAACCCGAACATATTATTCCGGCTCTTGAAAAAGTAATATTAGGTGGAGTCATG
>JBDNDK010000252.1:0-3032 GCA_046719185.1 Armatimonadota bacterium | reverse complement strand
TTCTTTTGCTTTATCAAAACCTAATTCTAATAATGCTTCAAGCCCAGCAAGTGAGTCTCCAAGGGTTTTAGTTACTATTATCATATCATCTTTTTTGGCATTCTTTCTAAGAGGTATATATGAACCTTCCAAAATGCCTATTTGGGTGATATTTATCACTAACCCAGCCTTGCTTGAGACAGTATCTCCACCTAAAATTTTGCTGTTGTATTTAGAAGATATATCCTGCATACCCTGCAGAATAGACTTGATATATTCTTCATCTGGCTCTTTGATGCCTATTGATACAAACCCAGCAACAGGCTTTGCAGACATTGCAGCTATATCACTCAAATTAACAGCACAGCTTTTCCAGCCAAGGCTATATGGGTCTATGATATCACATCTGAAATGGGTGTTTTCTATCAGTATGTCTGTGGTAACAACTAATTTATTATCACCAATTTCAAGCACAGCAGCATCATCACCAATGCCTGTTAATACAGAATTATTATCAGACTGGCTGAAGATAGTATTAGCAATATTTATGATTTTATCTTCAAAAGACATCATATATTATATTGATTATTTTTTAGATTTATTTGCAAGCTGTTCTTCAACAACTCTCATAGCACAAAACTCAGCACACATTGAGCAAACTTCTTCATCACTGCCGGCTCTTTTATCTCTGATATTTTTAGCTTTCACAGGGTCAAGAGCAAGCTCCATTTGCCTTTTCCAATCTCTCTTTTTTCTTGCTTTTGCCATTTCAAGATCTCTTTCAAATGCACCAGGAACACCCTTTGCAATATCTCCAGCATGTGCAGCTATTCTTGATGCTATCACACCTTCTCTCACATCATCTACATCAGGCAATCCCAAATGCTCTGTAGGAGTCACATAACAAAGGAAATCAGCTCCACAGCTTGCTGCTATAGCCCCACCAATTGCACATGATATATGATCATAACCAGCAGCAATATCAGTAACAATAGGACCTAATACATAGAAAGGTGCACCTTCACAGAGTCTCTTTTGAATGGTCATGTTAGCTTCTATTTGATTGATTGGCACATGCCCTGGTCCTTCTACCATCACCTGCACACCAGCTTCTCTAGCTCTTTTCACAAGCTCACCAAGCACTATAAGCTCCTGAATCTGAGCTCTGTCAGTGGCATCAGCAAGACAACCCGGTCTAAATCCATCACCAAGACTGAGAGTAACATCATATTTTTTTGCAATTTCTAATATATCATCATATCTTTCATATAATGGGTTTTCTTTATCATTTGCAAGTATCCAAGTGACTAAAAATGCTCCACCTCTACTCACAACATCTGTTACTCTGCCTTGCTCTTGGAGTCTATTTACAGATTCTTTTGTAATGCCGCAGTGAAGAGTCATAAAATCCACTCCCTGCTGAGCTTGGCTTTCTATCACATCAAACAAATCTTTATCAGTGATTCTTGTGATGGAACCTTTTTCTTTTGCAGCATACACAGCCACTTCATAAATAGGCACAGTTCCAAGCATCACAGGACATCTTGAGATTATCTCTTTTCTTATCTCTTTTAGGTTTCCTCCTGTTGATAAATCCATTATAGAATCAGCACCAGCCTCAAGTGCAGCATGTAATTTTGGCAATTCAAGCTCCAATTCTGGGTAATCTAAAGATGTGCCAATATTTGCATTCACTTTAGTTTTTAATCCAAGCCCCACACCTCTGGGGTTTGCCAATTCTCTTGTATTATTTTTAGGGATAACAACAGTGCCATCTGCCAGTCTCTTTTTTATCAAATCAACAGACATTTGCTCATATTCTGCCACCATTTCCATCTCTTGTGTTATTTTGCCTTGCAGGGCATATTCCATCTGAGTCATTTAAGATTCCTCCATAATTTTTCCAATATCACGCAGTAAAAATTTCTATATTTGAGTATTGTTGTAAATATGTTTTAATTACATAAGATTTTTTGCAAAATGCTTACATTTGAGCTCTAATCCTACAAATTACAACATAGATGTATTGAGTGTGATACTATAAAGATATACATTTATTTTATACCAAGAAAATTTTGTGCATTTTGTCTTGCCTATCAAAAATTTCAGCATATAGAATTTAAAAACTACTATTACATGCTCATCAATATTTATTTCTTAAAAAACTTTACAAATTCTGCAGTAGCTGATATCATATCTTCTGCTGTTACAATGGCAGAAATCACTGACACACAATCCACTCCGGTGGCTAAAACCTGCTCAATATTTGAAAGATTTATGCCACCGATAGCAACTACTGGTATGTGTATCTTTGAACAAATTTCTGCTAGATTCTCTAACCCTGTCTCAGGACCAGCATCTGCCTTAGTGGTTGTTTGAAAAATAGGTCCAAAACCTATATAATCTGCACCATTTTGCTCTGCAGCTAAAGCTTGTTCAAGATTGTCAGCAGAAACACCTACAATCTTATCCATTCCAAGCACAACTCTTGCAGCCTCAAGAGGCAACTCTGTCTCTCCGATATGCACTCCATCAGCATCAACAGCTGAGGCAATATGCACTCTGTCATTAACTATAAACACCACATTTGCATTTTTGCACAGTTCACGAAGTTTGACAGCCTCAAGATAAAATTTCCTATCATCAGCCAATTTATCACGCATTTGTATTATTTTAGCACCACCTAAAATCGCTGCTTTTGCCACATCAAAATGGCTCCTATTTGGCACTAAAACATTATCTGTAATCACATATAAACCAGTAATTTTCTTTTTCAATTGCCTATCCTGTTCACAAAATATGAAAGGCTATGTGCCCTTATAACTGGACCCACAGCCTTTATTAAGCGTTACCGCTTCCCTACAGTTTGCAGGTTCAAAGGGTTAGCAATTAGCTTCTCAGCCGCAGATTATAAACGGCACCCCTAGCGAGTCAATTATATGCCATATATATTTATTCTACTCATAGTGTACCAATATAAAACCTTACTGTCAATTTAATATGATATAATAAGGAGTTGTTTGATATTAACTTGCAATATTGCTAATAAATTA
>JBDNDK010000251.1:0-3033 GCA_046719185.1 Armatimonadota bacterium | reverse complement strand
ACATCCAAATAAACAAATCACCAAAAAAGCTTGAAAAATAGCTATGTGGAAAAATTATACCAATAAAGCTCCAGACTATCCTCTATGACAAAGATAAATCGGTTTAGTTTTGATATTTGATTTAGGCATAGAACATATGTTTGCATTTAGAAACTAGAAGTAAGATGTAAGAGGTTAAATAGATTCTTAGTTTCACTCAGAATGACTCAGCACAATTGTAAAAAATCACTTCCATATCAAACTCATTTTATCAATTCTGTTATAATATACTAGGTTTTGATACCAGACAAATAATCTTTATTAGACATAATATAATTGGTGATTTATTGGCAACTGTGCAATCTAACATAAAACAACTTCAAATAGGAAATGTTACTCTTTCATCTCCACTAATCCTAGCTCCAATGGCTGGAGTTACAAATCATGCTTTCAGACTAATGTGTAAAGAACTAGGTGGGCTTGGTCTTGCCTGCACAGAGATGTTCAGCTCTTATGCAATTAAATTCAGAGATCCTGGCACAAAGGAAATGATAGACTGGACAGATGAAGAAAGACCTGTTGCTGTTCAAGTTTTTGGTGGAGACCCAACTACTGTTGCAATTGGTGCTAAAGGTATGCAGGATGCTGGTGCAGATATTATTGATATTAACTTTGGGTGTCCTGTGCCAAAAGTCACAAAAAGTGGTTCCGGTGCAGCTGTGTTAAAAAATCTTGGTAATGCAAGAGAGATAATGATTGCTGTTAGAGCAGCAGTATCTGTGCCTGTTACTGTGAAAACAAGAATTGGTTGGGATGTTGGAGATGATGTAGTATATGATTTAGCAAGAACTGCTGCTGTTTGTGGTATAGATGCAATCACTTGTCATGCCAGATATGCTACTCAGGGATATTCAGGCACTGCAAACTGGGATGTGATTGCAAGAGTAAAAGAGCTTGTGAATATACCTGTGATTGGCAATGGTGATGTATGCACACCAGAAGATGCTCAAAGGCTAATCTCACACACTGGCTGTGACGGCATTATGATTGGCAGAGCATCACTTGGAAACCCATGGATATTTAATAGAATATACACATATTTGAATGATGGAATACTTCTTCCAGAACCTGATAGCTGTATGCTGATTGATGGAGCTGTAAGACATGCACATCTATTAAGAGAAATTTTAGGTGATGATAAAGCATCAAGAGAAATGAGAGGGCATTTGGTGCATTATATAAAGGGAATGAGAGGTGCTCCAAAGCTGAGAGATAGGCTGATGAGAACATCATCTGTTGCTGAAATTGAGGAGGTTTTAGATGAAGCACGTGGTAAGTGTTAGTCTTGGTTCCTCAAAAAGAGATAAAAAATCATGTGTTGAAATAATGGGTGAATCTTTTGAAATCTCAAGAATAGGCACAGATGGAGATATGCAGAAATTTGCAAGCCTAATGAAAGAGCTTGATGGAAAAGTAGATGCTATTGGTCTTGGTGGAATAGATAGATATTTATGGGCAGAATCTAAAAGATATACTATAAAAGATGCTGATAAACTGGCTAAAATTGCCACTACTACTCCAGTAGTAGATGGTAGCGGAGTTAAAAATACACTTGAAAGAATGACAATTCAATACCTGCAAAAAGAAGGTATTTATAGATTTGATGATAAAAAAGCATTAGTTGTGTGTGCATTTGATAGGTTTGGAATGGCACAGGAGATAGGCAAGCTTGCTAAAGAAGTGATATTTGGTGACTTTATGTTTATTCTAGGAATAAACTTGCCAATGAGGTCTTATAAAACTGTCAAACTGGTTGGAAATATTGCTCTACCAACCTTTAGCAAACTGCCTTTTAAGTGGCTGTATCCAACTGGTGAAAAACAGAATCAGAGAAAGCCTAGCCATCATAAATATTACAATTGGGCAGACTGCATTGCTGGTGATTATCTTTTGATAAATAAAACTCTCCCTGAAGTTGAAAAGGGTTTGTTAAAAGGTAAGACTATTATATCCAACACCATCACTGAAGAGGACTCTGAAGAGCTCAAAAATCAAGGATTGCATATGCTTGTAACTTCTAGCCCTTGTTATGATGGAAGGCATTATGCAACAAATGTTTATGAAGGTGTTCTTATATCATTACTAGGTAAAAAGCCTGAAGATATCACTTTGCAGGATTATGAGGAACTGCTCAAAAAGATAGGTTGGAAGCCAACTATCACATTATTAAACCCTCAAAATAACATAAATATCAATCATAAGATTGAATCTGTGTAGGTTAAAGTTAGGAGTATGTATTGGAAAAATTTGGTTTTGTGATCCACCCATTAAGTGCAAAAAAAGACATTTCAAGGAAATATCCTTTTGTAAAATATTTTCCTGAGTCTGTTATTGAGACTGCACTGAAATATAAAAGTCCTATGACAGTGTCTCATATAACAGGTGTGAAATCAATCACTGGAGTTGAGGCTGAAGGATGGTTTGTGGGCTGTCCATTGACTCCAAAACTACTGCTTGAAATGCCGATTGATAAAGTCTGGAAAAAGCTAGCTGATACTGTGAAGCTAGCTGAAGATGAGGGAGCTAAGATAGTTGGTCTTGGAGCTTTCACTTCTATAGTTGGAGATGGAGGAATTACTCTATCAAAAAAAGTAAATATAGCTGTTACAACAGGCAATAGCTACACTGTTGCCACTGCAATTGAAGGCTCAATAAAGGGTGCCCAGCTAATGGGTATAGATATTAATGAAGCAAATGTTGCTGTTGTGGGTGCTGCTGGCTCTATTGGCAAAACTTGTGCTCATATTCTCTCTGAGAAATGTAAAAATGTTACTTTAGTTGGTAGAAGTATAGAAAAGCTTGAAGATGCAGCAAGTGAGATTGGCTCAGATAAAAAAGCAAAAATTGATATTTCTCCAGATGTAGAATCTGGTGTTAAAAATGCTGATATTGTGGTTGCTGTATCAAGTGCTGTTGATGCTATAATCCAGCCTGAGTTTATAAAGATTGGTGCTGTGGTTTGTGATGTTGCAAGACCTAGAGCGGCGCCAGCGT
>JBDNDK010000250.1:0-3039 GCA_046719185.1 Armatimonadota bacterium | reverse complement strand
ACTTTTGTTCTAATTAAGTTTATATTTTCTTTTTTAAGAGCTAGTTCAAGACCTATATTACTCATTACAGTACCAATTACCGAATTTGTGGGGAGTCCTCCATTTCTTGCGTTATATAACCCATAAATTGCCATTATGTGGTCACCATCAACCATATTGCCTTTTTCATCAGACAGTATCACTCTATCAGCATCACCATCAAATGATAAACCAACATCAGCACCAACATCTTTCACTTGTGCCTGCATTTTTTCCGGATAAAGTGAACCACAATTCTGATTGATATTAATGCCATTAGGATTGCAATTAGTACAGTATGTCTGAGCACCAAGCTCTTCAAAAATTTGAGGTGCAAGCTCACTTGCTGCACCGTTAGAACAATCTATAACCATCTTCATTCCATCAAGTGTTACATCAGAAGAATTCTTTATATGTGCTGCATACTCCCAAGCAAAATGGTATTTTCTGATTACTCTGCCAACATTCACACCAGTAGGTCTGGGAAACAAATCATAATCTTCAAGTTTATTTTCAATCTCAGATTCAACTTCATCATCAAGCTTGAATCCATCAGGAGCAAAAAACTTTATTCCATTATCCTGCACAGGATTATGAGATGCAGATATCACAACTCCAGCAGAAGCATCTGTTGTCATAGTCAAATATGCAACTCCAGGTGTTGGAATAATTCCTGCAAGAACAGCATCTACACCTTGAGAACATATACCTGCCACCAATGCACTCTCTAAAATATCACCAGAAATTCTTGGGTCCCTACCCACAAGAACTTTTGTTTTCTGTTTTCTTTCAATGAGTGTATGAGCTGCTGTTGCACCAAGTTTTAATGCTAAAAGAGGAGAAAGCTCTTTGTTTGCAAGTCCTCTAACGCCATCAGTTCCAAATAATTTTGCCAATTCTTACTCCTGATATTTTTTTAATTAAATTCTAAATATTTTTATCTAATCATTTTTTGAAATATTTACTGTCACAGTAACACTTTTATTGCCTATAATATTTAAATCCGGCGGACTTATAAGCTGAACTTCTTTTGTGAAGGAACTCTCTGCTCCATCAATGGAAATCTGTTGAGTTGAAACAGTGCTAACAGGAACAAGTGAACTTGGTTTGCCTTCAAGAGTTACAGATGAAGGATTAACAGAAACACTTGTAACTTTTGCAGGATACTTTGGTGATCCAGTAAGATTCGGACTTACAATCACAGATTTGGTTGCTGGAACATCAATTAAACTCAGCTTTACACTAACCTTATCATGGCTTAACTGAACATTTCTAACTCTGTTTCCATTTGCATCAAGAGGCACAACAGTTAAATATTCATCTAAAGAAGTGATATTGTCCATAGGTTCTATTGTCACAACTGCTCTTTTTACTCTAACTACATCTTGACTTTTACCAGATACAACAACGCTAGGTGGGTCTATTATTGGATCAGAATATGTGTATCCTAACGGAGCAGCAGATACAAACTTAGTATCTACAGTCAGCCTTTTTTCACTAACAGCATCAATCCTTGCTATGAGTGATGTAGGAGTTGTTGTTATATTTATTCTGCTTGGATTTATTCCATTTATTACTGTTGAAATTTTTAAATTTACTGGCTCAGAATTAGGTTGAATATTTTTTACATCCACATATGTATATATATCATCTTTTCTAATAGAATCAATCGTTGATTTATCACCTGTTATTGTAACAGATGCTTCATTTACACTTAGTTCAGCAATGTGAGATTTATCTAGATTTTCTATTCTGATAGGCACAATCATAGTTTTTTCAGACTTTGGGTTTCTTTCATACTGCACATAAAACCACAATGTCAGAGTTATAGCCAATGCCAATAATTTATATGGTAGATTGTGTTTTATCATTTTCTTTTTATTTTAGCTTTTGCTATTGTACCATTAACTTTTTTTGCAAAATCAGATCTTTTCTTTTGCTTTTCATCTGCACCTGATATTCTCTTTAACCATTGAATTAGCTTCTCTTCATTCAACCCTCTATGAAGCTTTCCTTCAAATGCCAGTGATATTGTACCTGTTTCTTCGGATACAACAACAATTGCTGCATCACTTTCCTCAGCAAGTCCTAAAGCAGCTTTGTGCCTTGTGTGTATCATATTTCCAACATTTGTAGAATCACTCAATGGTAAAGTACAACCAGCAGCAACAATTCTTTGTCCTCTTATCACAACAGCACCATCATGCAAAGGACTACCCGGATAAAATATTGTGCATAGAAGTTCCTCATTCACTGTGGCATTAAGTCTTGTGCCAGTTGCAATGATATCATTAAGCGATCTTTCTCTTTCTATCACTATCAAAGCTCCGATTCTTTTTTCACTCATTCTAAGTGCTGCTTTTACAACGCATTGAATCAAGAGTGACACTTCTTCTTTTGCAAGTGAAGTGAGACCTCTACCCCATCCTGCAAAACTTCCAACATTCTCAAGAGCTTGTCTAAGTTCTGGATAAAAAAGAATCACAATAGCTACAGGACCTAAAGGAAGGAAAGATTTAATCAAAAAATTTAATACATGAAGTTGCAGATATTCTGTAGCAAAACCTAAAAGCAAGAAGAAAAGCAAGCCCCACATTATTTGCCATGCCCTTGTTCTCTTTGAGAGAACAATAAGCCAATATATAGCAATAGTTACTAAGGCAATATCAACTATTGTGGACAGAATGGTTGTCCACCCAGTGCTGGCAAGATCTCTTTGCCACGATAGAAAGGCGTTCAATTTACTTGTCCAAAATGATGGTTCTTTTCAATAATAATCTCTATTGAAACAGAACATTTTAATGAGGCTCGACCTTATATAAAACTAATTTAAGTATATCATTTATTTATATATACCGTCAAACAAAACAACAAGATTTATAATCAAACGCCTAATTATATTTCCATTAATAATTTTCAAGTAATTATGGTATATATTCAAAAATCTCATCAATAGATTTTTTTGGTTTAGGAGAATAATCTGCATCAGGCTTACCAACTGCAACCATTGCAGAAAGTCGC